>DASREH010000001.1:0-4457 GCA_035652195.1 Candidatus Udaeobacter sp.
GAAATCGAGCGGGTGAAGGGAATCGAACCCTCGTATGCAGCTTGGGAAGCTGCCGTTCTACCATTGAACTACACCCGCGAGGGATTTTCGATTTTAGATTTTAGATTGCCGATTGCAAATGAAACAACTTGGCCGTTCAATCGCATCGCGGGTTACGTGGCCGGTTGACTTACTGCCAGGAAATCACGTCATCAGAGTCTGAAAAAGTCGTAGTAGCACCAGCATCCGGAGGCGCTATGCCATCTTTCCCGCCGGACCACGCGATAACTCCACTGGCCAACGCTCCCGGCCCGGCGCCGGTATTGGCGGAGTACGGATTTGTAAGCTGATTATCATAGCCGCCGTCGATCTTTATATTATATGGCCGTCCCCAGGGATCATAATATTGACTGTCTGTGGGGCTCACTCCGGATCGCCGTTGGCCGGCTGTGTCATTCTTCACATATGGCGGGTTAATAAAAACAATCTGTCGCGGATTTTGAGTCGCGCTTGCAGAGCGCAGTTCGTTGAAAAGAAGATTGTTTGTAGCAGCACCGCCTGGTCCGTACAACGTGTCCGCTGTAGCCAGAGGATACTTGCCGTACTCGGCGTAGTACGCGTTCACCGCATTCACGATCTGCGTCAGATCGTTTTTTGCCTGCGTTTGTTTGGCTTGATTTTGGACGGCCTTAAAAGCAGGGAAGAGCAGGCCAATCAAAACCGCGATAATCGCGATAACGACAAGCAATTCAATAAGCGTGAAGGCAGCAGAGCGTCCGGGGGTTTTCTGCATCGCGGCGGGATTATGTGGCCTCGAATGGGTTTTCACAATCATTTCGTCACGCATTTTCTCCGCTGTCTCAAAGGGCTCGGCCGCGCCGTCAGCTTCCTGAAGTGCAAGAGCCTGCGTTAGGAGAATGGGGCAAACATTTTCAGTTTCATCACCCTGACTTTTGAGCGTCATACGAATCTTGGCAGGGAAGCCCAGTTTTTTACTCTGTAACCGTGCCAAGTTTTCCAAGTTACTTCCAGTTCCTGAGTTGCTCAGGGAATGGACACTGCGCGCAATCGGAATTGTCGCGCATACAAAAGTCCTCGTAAATTTGAAGTAAACCCTGCTGGTTGGCGACGGTTTTCAGGCATTCTTTCCGGCGTGGATCGGCTCCAAAAAGGCGCGTGGCCGCGGTTTCCAACCGCCGGTTGGATAGTTGCGCCGGGAGATTCGAATACTCGCTCCAGAGATCTTTCTCTAACGAGCTCGCATCACTGAAACCATGTGCCAGCCAAAAAGGAAACAACACATTCGCCAGGATATCAGCAACGCGTGCCTCGCCGACTAACGCCATTTTCTTCGGTGTCGCTTCGGATGTCAGCGTGTAATGAAAGTTCCAAAACGGGTGATCAAGGGTCCGAAAAAATTTTCGGGCAGCGTTAACACTGCTTTGACCGGACGCGCGCTGAAGACGAGTCCATTCGCGCGCCAGGATTGCCAAAGCCGCGAGGCGGCGTTGTGGATGGTTTGCGGGTCGGGTGCTGCTGAAGTTCCAAATTTTGCCAGGTAAAATCAGGCGTTCTAACGTGTCGCGATGCGGCCACCAGCGGTCCCATAACTGCCTCACATATTCGCGAGCGGATTTTGTATACACATCCAGATCGGCCGTTTGCAGAAAACCTGCCATGCCAAACAACATCGATTCGATGTCGCAGGGAGCTTCTCGCAACGATTTCAAAGGCATGCGTTGGATGATCAGCGTGAAAGGCAGTTTGTTCTCCTTGTACCCCAGCGCCGCCGCCAGCTCCTGAAAAAGCACTTCATCACGTCCGCGGCTCTCAATTTTGTGGCGAATGCGCGTCGCTTTTTGTCGCAGGCGAAATTGCGCCGCCGCTGCCAGCACGTTGCGAAGACGTTCTTCAGACAAATCTTTGAGCGGGGCCTGACAACGTCCCGCCCGCGCCAGAGGAACATTTGCGCTGAATGCGTCCGGTAAAACAGCAGGATCAATATGAATTTGCGGCACGTTGCGGTTCGATTTTGTTCGCGTGAAGAATTGACGGTCGCTCCTTTCGACAAACACATGCAACACGGTTTCCTCAAAAGCTGGATTGATCGCATGGCCGTGAGTTTCCCAGCTGCGATCCAAGAGATCGATCTCGATGCAGCCACGAATTCCTTCGCCGCCGTTGATTCGAAGTGCGGCGTCACGAAAATCCGGGCCCGCCTCGCGATTCCAGGTGCCGAATTGAACTATCTCAATTTCATCTCCAGCCGTGCTGCAGAAATGCTTTCCGAAATCGCCGGCAAACCAGCGAGCCTGGAGCTCCAGTTCCGAAGGGGTTTTCGGTAAAACGAAGAGTGGCGCTTCGCGAACACGATCGGGATCACGCCATTGCGCATAACGATCGGCCAGGGGGATCACAGCACCGGATTATGCGAACCGCCTTTCCAAATGTCACGCGCTCAGTCCAGCCGCGCTTGAGAAGCCAGCGTTCAGGCAATCGTGTTTGCCGGATCTGGCGCGAGCTGCTGCTCGTGTAACACCGGCTCCCCTTGCCTTCGGTTTAGATCGTCAACGATTTGTTCCACCACGGACGCCTCCGGCCGCGGGAACACGAACAAATATCGCGGCCCTTTTCCGTTATCTGGAAAAAGAACAAGATTCTCCGCCAGAAATTTCGGTTCGTGCGTCACGGTTAATTCCCCCAGATCGATTGCACGCGCCACCGCTCGTCTGCCCTTGCGTGCCACAAAAATCAGCCTGTGCGGCTCCTCGTTGGTGGCGACGAGAGCTCCAAATAGATTTGCTGGAATTCGTCGGCCCCGGCCACTGATGCATGGCACAGCCCAAGAGATCGTTTCGCCCAGAATGTTTTCCCTGCCGAAAACCGGTTCGAGCCGGGACGGCAAAGTTGATGGCAACTTCACCGGCACATCGCGATCGGCTGGTCCGTTCAATTTTCTCCAGGCGAGCCAAATTTTCACTTTCATTCCACGCCAGATTCGTGGCGCAAAATAAAGAAAGGCTCCGATGCAGATGAAAAAAATGAGCAGAGCAAGAAGGGGATTGAAATGCACAAGTGCGAGTCCGCCGATTACGGCGGCATCTTCGCCAAGGCTTAAGCCAATGTTTGAAAACGGTTCCGGCGAGGCGTTCGTGGCTAGACGCGTTGCGGCTTTTGCGCTGTGCGCCACCAGGCTCGTGCCACCTGCAAGTAAAGCCACGATAACGGTATACGCTGGACTGGGATGACCGAGCACTTGAATCGCAAGTAGCGCGCCGCCGATGGGACGGATGATCGTGTGAACAGCGTCCCACACTGAATCGACCCACGGAATTTTATCCGCGAAGAACTCCAGGAAATACAAAATGCCGGCAATTGTAATGATCCACGGATCACCGAGGACACTGAGCGATTGGTACTGCGGCGCCAGCGTGATCCATTGAAAATGAATTGCAAGGCCGGTGACAAAAACGGTCAGGTAAAGATTGACACCGGCGAGCGCTGCAAGCCCCAGGGCCACTGCCAGTAGGTCAAGTCGTTCCACGAGTGGAATATCGTATCACGACAATTGTTGTCACGTGCGAGCTTTAGGCATTGTCAAATCACCAAACTCGAATGACGGATGACGAAATAATGACAACATTCAGTGACGAAAAGGCGGATGCGAGCGCCTTGGTGTTTTTCGTTATTCGCTATTCCTTCGACATTCGACATTCGATATTCGTCATTCATACTGCGCCATGCTCGATATTCGGCTGATTCGGGAGAAACCAGATTTTGTTCGCGAGCGCCTGGCCACGCGAGGCGCAGGGGACGAGGGCAAGATCGAAGACGTATTGCGCTTCGACGTGGAGCGGCGGCAGAATGAAACCGCCCTGCAACAACTAAATGCTGATCGAAAACGTCTCAGCAAAGAAATCGGCGCGAAAAAGTCGCGTGGAGAAGCGACAGAAGAACTCGAGGAGCGCGTCCGTGGATTTGGTGAAGAGATTACTCAGTTGAATTCGCGGGTGACCACCGCTGAGGAGAAACAAAACGATTTGCTGCTTCGGATCGCGAACTTGCCACACGAAAGCGTTCCCATCGGAAAAGATGCGACTGCGAACCGTCTGGTGCGGACCTGGGGAGAGAAGCCGCAGTTGATAGATCCGGTAGACCACATTGGGCTCGCCGCAAAACTGAATCTTCTCGACATGGAACGCGCCGCAAAGCTGAGTGGCAGCGGTTTTATCTGTTTCACCGGCGCGGGCGCGAGATTGGAGCGAGCTCTGATTAATTTCATGATCGATTTGCACACGCGCGAGCATGGTTACGTCGAAGTAAGCCCGCCGTTTCTAATTCGACGCGATTGCATGGTCGGCACGTCGCAGCTTCCGAAGTTTGAAGAGGAAATGTACGGCTTGGAGCAGGATCAGATGTTTCTTGCGCCTACGGGAGAGGTCCAACTAACGAACCTCCATCGCGAGGAAATTCTCAGC
>DASREH010000002.1:0-6064 GCA_035652195.1 Candidatus Udaeobacter sp.
CGCTTGCGCAGCAACGCTAACTGCCAGGCCAGCGCTTACCGCTGCTACTGTGAATAGTTTTTTCGTTTTCATGTCTGTTCATTTTTGACCATCGGGTCTCAGTGTTGTTCGAACTGGAAGCTAATGTCAGGCAGCATCCGACAAGATCTGACCGTGCACAGAATTTTCAGAGGCTTCATGGTTCGTTTAGACTCGGTTTCAGTCCTTTCGCGACCACCGCGAGCGGATCTCGATGTATCACTTGTCTTTTCGGCGAACTCCAAAATCGAATGGAATCCATTCATATACCGGCGATCAAAGGCTGACGATCTGCGTGGTGTTTCGCCGGTGTCCTCCTTCAGTTCGTGTCTGACGGGGGTTTGAGCCGCACTCTGAGTGATTAGCCGACTCCTAAGGCAATCGGGTTTGCGGGTCGCGTGGTTTCGCCCAACGTCCGCCGACCTAAACGGACAAAATTTGAACGTCCTGCCAACGGCACTAGTCACTTTTAGTAGGTTTATCTTTAGCCCCGAACACGAAGCGTTTGGGGCATTGGTGGGTGCGTTGTTCAGAAATTTAATACATTTCGGGGGCGCTCTGAGGCGGCGTAGCGATGCGGTGCATGGGAGCTGCATTTGAACTATGAGGACAAATTTCTGCTGGCAGTCACTGGCATTGGCCGCTCTGATTTTCGCGGGGTCGGCGTGTTCAAAACGCGAGTCGGAGACTTCGTCGAACACCACCGTAACACCGGCGCCGACCGCTTCGCCGCCTCCGGCAGCAACGGCTTCTGCTTCGCCGGTCATGGGAACGCCCACTGCTTCGCCTTTCGCCGATATTGATCTGCGATTGCACAACCTGGAAACAAAGATGGATTCCATATTTTCGGATAGTCTGAGCGCGCTCAACCGTGAATTGACGCAATCGGCTCTGACCTCCTCCATCGATGTGCGCGAGCAAAAAGATAAGTACGTCGTCAGAGTGTATGTGCCCGGCGCAGATACTTCGAAGATTGACGCGAATATAAAGAATGGCTCTTTGCATATTACCACCGGCAGCCAGCAAACGAAAAACGCCGCCGGCGCGCTGCAGTATGAAGAAATAGTCAGCCTGCCCGAGCCTGTGCAGGCTGACAGGATGAAAATCGACCGGAAACAAAACCTAGTTGTGGTTACCGTTCCGAAATTAACCTCGGGTCCGGTGGCGGCGGAATCGCCCATGGCCAGTGCAACGCCGGCGAGTTCTGGCTATGCCAGTTTGTCCAACCTCGATCAACACATGGTCGATGAGATGAGGCGAATGCAGAACCACATGAACCAGATTTTTCGCGATGGATTTCCCAACGATCTGCTAAACGGTACAAGCGTATCGCGGCTCGATTCTGCGGTGAACGTGGATGATGAAAAAGGCCAATACGTGGTTCACTTTTATTTGCCGGATCGCGGCTTCAAGGACGTGAACGTCAACTTCGAAAATGGCCGGCTCGATCTTGTGGCGCGAGAATCGAAAAACGCGAGTCACCAAACCGACAGCACAAACACTCAAACCGCTGAGACCGCTCAATACGAACAAATGATTATGCTGCCGGGGCCGGTGAAAGAAAGCGAGATGAAGGTTGATCGGAGAGCTTCGACGGTTGTTGTGACCTTGCCAAAAGCCTGATGAAAATAGGCGCGTCGCAAATCACTCGACTCTGATTTTTATCGCGATGAATTGGATTTTTTTTCGATACATTGTAGTCGCGTTTTCGGCGGCGCTCGTATTTGCAATGCCTGACCCGGGCTGGGCGAGGTCCCAGCGCACCGCGGAGAGCGACTCTGCTCGGCATACCAATCAAGGGGTGAGATTTGCGCGAGATAAACAATACGAGAGAGCCATCGCGGAGTTCACCAAAGCAATCGAAGAAGAACCAAACGATCCGAAAAATTACGAGAATCGCGCCTTGGTTTACACATTGACCGGCAGGCCGAACCAGGCTCTCAGCGATTTGGCCAAGCTAATCGCGCTGCGTCCCAAGGACGCGGACGCATATGCAAGCAAAGGTCAAATTGAGGTCGAGCAAGGTAAACTGGATCCTGCGATCGAGGATTTGAGCCGAGCCATCGAGCTGGATTCCAAAAATACAAATGCGCGACGCTATCGTGCCTACGCTTACCTTCAGAAAAATCAATGGAACAAGGCGATAGAAGAGTACTCGAAAGTCATTGAGCGGTCGCCTGATGACGTTGGCGCGTACGAACGCCGGGGCTATGCGTACCGTAATCTTGGCAAATACGAAGCGGCGATTGCCGATTTTACGAAGGTCATCCAGGCACGACCGAAGGATGCAGAAGCGTATCGCGGGCGTGGCCTGACATATCGATTGATGCAAAACTACGCCAAAGCAGCCGACGACTTTCGCAACGTGCTCCGATTCAAACCGAACGACGCCGATGCCCAATCGCGGCTAAAGTATGCAGAGGCAAAGCTTCACCCACTGCCTCCAATACCGACCACGCCAATTCCGTATCGAGTGGCTGAGGAAGCGGCGCGAAAAGCGCGAGCGGCACGAAAAGCGCAGATGCAACGTTCCACGACACCCAGTCCACTTCCTGCGAGGTCAAGATAACTTGTGGATGTCGGGGCGAAGTGAAGGACGATTGTCACATCGAGAGCGAATTATCACACTAGTCAAGGTTGTAGTCGCCAAGGCGTTAGCAACTGCTTGCGACGATGCTCGACGCGAATTCTCCGTCGTTTGCGGTGCACCGGTTTAACTAGAGAACTCGAATGCTCTATTCTGAAGCGAATTGCCGTTGCAGATCCCACAACAGGCAATCTTGCGATCGATTAAAATCAATATTTCGAGCCTTTTCCCTTGTGCTCTTTGGCTTCGCTGTGCTTGCTTGGCACTTTGCCTTGAGATCGATTTCAAAGCCAATTTGACTTGCCGTTCTTGTCGATGACAGCTTCAAAGTTTGCGCCCTCTTTTTCCCAACGGACAATTGTTCAGCCTTTTGCCTCCACCTTGGCAGCTTGTTGGACCGCGGCAGGCACATCAGACTTGTTGATGGTCTGCTCTTAGTGTTTTCCTCCGTGTGCCTGAGCGATGCCGGCGATTGCGAGGGTGGTGCTCATCGCTGCTGCTCTTAATAGATGTTTCGTTTTCACGTCTGTTAATTTTTGACTACTGAATTTGCCGTCGTCTTCGAAACTAACTACTGATTGAGAATTCAGACCGACCCTTAGCCCCGTTCGAGTAAACTGAGCAGCCGTTTTTGCTCTAAGTGACAGTCTCCGCTGGCGTTTACTTCCCCGACGATTCAACATGCAATTTGTAGTGCTGGTCTCCGGTGTGTCCCGGTTCCGATGGCGCACTGTAGGAAAAGTCGTAATGGTCCTGGCCGGTCTTCAGGGTGAAGGTGGCGCCCTCCCACGAATTGTTATTCGCCTCTTGGGTACTTCCTGTGATGCATTCCCCCCCCGGTGTGCTGATCTCTTTATATGGTGGCCCGCGATTCGGTGTCGCGTGAAACTCGAATCGCGTGCTCCCGGGTAAGTGTTGGATGCTTCCGGCCAACTGCATATCCCACTCGACAATCTCGGGATCCTGACGCGTTTTCACGCCCGCACATTTCCCGTTGGTCACCTCTTGGCTACTTGTGTAGGTCGCGTGGGCTTCGCCTTCCAGTTTGTCCTTCGATGTTTCATAGAGTTCAAACCTGACCAGCTGCTTATAGACACTCCTGACGTCCTCAACGCCGTCGTTGCCGGTGATGTCGTAAAAATGCTCGTCTGTACCATGCCAAACCTCAACGGTGGGGAACTTGCCGACATCGCTGTCTTTATTGCCGCCGGCATCCTCGGCGATGGCGCGCAAATGCACGATAGGCGGCGGATTACGCGGCACGGTGTAGCTCGCCTCCAACGTCCTACGCTCGCATGGCTGCGGCATGCGGCCGTAATCCTTGCTATCAACCAATCCATCGTCGGCTGTGAGCTGAATGTTATACACGCCGGTCGGCCAACTCTTGTGGCCATCTTCGTACCTCTCACTCGCCCTGACCGTGGCCTTGATCTTGTCGCCAGCCCTGGCCTTCGTGCCCTTCCTGGGTGTCCAAGTGACTTTCAGCGTTGGCGGATTCTTGTCGTCGTCAGGTGTGAACTTGTCGTAGTTGACCAGCACGCCATCCACAGCGCCGATCACAGAATCGACTTTGAACTGATCATCCTTGAGACCGAGTTTGGAAACAGCCTGCTTCAGCGCTTCCACGCGTGCGTTACCCAACGTTTTTACGAACAAAGAATCACCAACGTTCTGGGTCACAACTGTGAACTTGATCCTTGGGGGATAACAATCCCGCCGGGCTTTTTTAACGGCCTCCTGAAGTTTTCCCATCGCATCCGGCCCGATCTCTGCAAGATCCTCGCCGAACAGACTGTTGAGCGTCACCGGAGTCGGCGTCTGCGCGAAAGCCGTGCCGACTGGACCAGATCCCGCCACCACGATCGCGGCGAGCGATATCGCGGCGACCAGCGATGGCGTTATCACTTGCATTTTATTTTTTCACGGTAATCTCAACCCGCCGATTTTTTTGCCGGCCTTCAGGATCATCGGAGCCATTCGGGTGTTTGTTCGGTGCCACTGGTTTTGCAGCGCCCCAGCCATGGGTCTGCATTAAGCTTGCGGCCACTCCGTGTTTTGCGAGCCAATTCTTCACCGATACCGCGCGACGGTCTGACAGTTTTGCGTTGTAATTGTTGGAACCTTTCGAGTCAGTGTATCCTTCGATCAGCACTCTTGCGCTTGGATATCCCTGAATCAGCTTTGCCACTTGCGCGAGCGTCGATTCGGCTGACGGCCGAATATCCGCCTTGTCGAAATCGAAAAGGATCTCGCCTTGCAGACTGATTTTTATTTCCGTGGCGCTCTCCTTCACGTCTGCGCCCTTGGCGACAAGATCGACAACTTCACTTTTTAGCGCGCTGGTTGAGCCGCCGGCGCCTTCATAGTTGCCTTTCAGCTTTTCTGTGCCGGTGGTGAGGTCTTCCGAGGAATATTTTAGTTCGAGTGATTTATAAATTAGATCAAGCGCAGTTGGTTTTTCTGTTTCTGCGTCAACAATCATTGACAAACCAAATGCCAAGCACAAAACGAGGTCAAAACCGATGGTGACGCGTCGATTCATGAGACGCGCACACACTCAGGGTGTTGCGATGGGTACGCCTTCGAATGGCGGCGCTCCCGGAAGATAGACGGTGATTTTATCTACGCTGGCTGGAGGAGCTGGAAATTTTGCCCAGCCCGCGCGGGATCCTCCCGCCTCAAGTCTAAGATATGTGATCTTGCTTGCTACGGCGTGACCTTCGGCGTCCTTCACGACCAAATATTTCTTTTTGTTCTTAGCGTCCACGTAATAGACATACTCGGCTATGTTGTCGCCACTGAATTGGCCGAGTTGCGAAATGTTCGCCTCTTTCGAACCATTGTTCGTATATTTGAATTTGATTGTAATGGTGTCGCCGTCGCCGCGAGTCACCGAACTTAGTTCCACACTTACGCCATCCCATTCCGTATCCGCCTTCTGAGCCGACGGAGCCGTTGCGGAACTCTCGGGTTTTGCAGTTGAAGCATCCTGCGCCTGCACGCGCGCAATGGTGCAGCTGAAAAAAGCAGTGCCTGCCGCTGCCAATACGCTTAGAAACAACTTGAAGGTCTTGGTTTTTTGCATCTTTGATCCTCCATCAGCACCCGCGACGTGAGGATCTGTCCAACTCATCGCGAGCTGCCGTGCGCCCTTTGTAAAAACCGCACTGAGTAAAGTCAAGCGCGGTTTCGGCAGCGCGTATGCTCCTATCGCCTCAGAAAGCTTTCGCGAGTTCACCCACGGCTAATACAGGCTTTCTTCTACGCCGGGAACGCTTAGCCGGCGGCCGGTTTCAACCGCACGCATTCTGCTTCGTAATCTTCAATTAATTTCAGGATCTTCGATTGAAATGCGTTTTGGGCGGCGTAAACCGCGCCGATGGCATCAGAAAACGCCTTTTGCTTGAGCTCTTCCTCGATCGTTAAGCTCAGTTCGGCGAGCTTTTCGATGTTCGCCCG
>DASREH010000003.1:0-5795 GCA_035652195.1 Candidatus Udaeobacter sp.
AAAATAGCGATGTTGAAGGAAGTGCGGGCTGGGGCCACGGTAATGTCGACCTGTGCCAGGCACAACATTGGAGTGCAAACTTACCACGGGTGGAAGCGCAAGTTTGAAACGATGGAAATCAATGAGACGCGGCGCTTGCGGGCGTTGGAGAGGAAAACGGGCGTTTAAAGCGAGTGGTGGCGGCTCTAACGGTGCAGGTGCAGATCTTAAAAGAGGTTGAACGCAAAAAAATGGTAAGCCCGTCGAGCCGGCGTCGGGCGGTAAAGAGTGTGGTGGAAGGGGGTGTGGGGAGCGCGACCAAAGCCTGCCGAGCGATTGGTTTGGCGCGCTCGAGTTATTACCGGCCGGCGTGATTGAATCACAGGAGCCCCCCTGCACAAACAAATTGTGCAATTGAGCGAAGCGCATGCGCGTTATAGTTATCGGCGCATTACGGCGCTGCTTCGACGAAAGGGGCTAAGGATTAATCCTAAGCGAGGGCAGCGGTTGCGGCGAGTCGCTGGGCTCCAAGTCCGACCAAGGCAAAGAAGGAAGCGCCGGATGGGTCCGCAGCAGAGTGAGCGGTTGCGTGCCATTAAGACGCGGCAGGTGTGGAGCTGGGACTTTGTGGAAGATCAGACCGAAAACGGAACGCGTTTTCGCATCCTGACCTTGCTCGACGAGTTTACCCGCCAGTGTCTTGGCCCTGCATGTGGCCTGGTCGATCCGGGCGCTCGATGCCATTACGGTGATCGAAGCGGCGATCGCGCGTTACGGCGCGCCCGAGCACCTGCGCAGTGACAACGGGCCGGAGTTTATCGCTTACGCGAGCTAGGACTGGTCACGGGGCGGATAATTAAAACCCTCTACATCAAGCCCGGCAGTCCGTGGGGAAACGGCCACATCCAGAGCTTCCACGATAAATTGCGCGATGAGTCCTTAAACCGCGAGCTGTTCGGCACGTTGGCCGAAGCGCGTATCATCTTGGAGAGCTGGCGAGTCGGATACAATGAACGGCGTCCCCACAGCGCACTCGGCTACCAAACACCAAATTTGCAAAGATCCACTTCGGCAGAAATAATCAAACAACCTTCAGAACTACACTTATAACCTGTCCAGCTTTTGGGGTAAGGCCAATCGACAATCGCCGAGCCGCTGAGATAATGTCTCAGAGCAGCTTATCACCGTGAAGCGAAGCACAACCAAACCGAAGAAAAAATCCAAGCTGAAAAGAGGCCGATTGAAGCGTTCGCTTCGCGTGCGCGAAGACGCTCCGGCGTTCCAAACAATGCGTCAACACGATTTGTTTGACACCGGCGCACGCGATGGACACCGCCTCGGTTATAGCCCCGCTTACGCAGCGCCACCGTTTACAAATTTCCGAGCCGTCGATTCCATGACCGATTTGTCAGCGCTCAACTTGAATTGGCGTGAAGCCGATCTGCCCGAGAAAGAGCGGACGAAACATGTTCATCGACTGCATCCGTATCTGGGCAAGTTCATCCCTCAGCTCGTGGAGATATTTCTTCGCAAGTTCCAGCCGAAAACTGTTTACGACCCTTTTGCCGGATCGGGCACGACCCTCGTTGAAGCAAAAGCTCTCGGCATCGACGCGATCGGTTGCGACGTGAGCGCGTTCAACTGTCTCTTGATGAAGGTCAAGACGGACACGTACGCTATTGGAAAGCTGGAGCGCGAGATCCGCGATGCCCTCAATCGTCTAAACACCGGGCTGACAACCTCGTTGTTTGGCAAAAAGGCAGAGCGCCCGAATACCGAGAATGCATATCTAAACCGATGGTTTCATCCGAATGCGCTCGCCGAACTACTTTTTTTTCGAGACCTGATTCAAGATTACGAATACAGCGATGTCTTGAAGGTCATTCTCTCGCGCGCAGCGCGATCAGCGCGTCTCACGACTCTCCAGTTATTCGCGTGGCGAAACTAAACCGTCGCGCCGCAGAACGTAAATGGATTGCCTAATCCGAAGATCGGAAACACTTTCAGAGGACAAGTCGAGTTGCTCTCTCGCTCTTTGAATAAGCCGATCAAGATTGTTCGCGAGCGCATTTTCTGCCGTTCGACCTTCGATGCCATCAATCAAGTAATATGCGGGCACGTCTGCCCATCCGTCATAGAACAACGCTTCGTAAGTCATAAGTAGGTAATTTCTAAACCACTTCGCGAATTTCTGGAGACCATTCTTGCTTTTCGAAGGGGTGGAACAATTCGAAAAACTGCTGTCCGGCGAGATACATTCGATAAACTTTTGCGAGGCTCCAAATCTCGAGCCAATTCTTCAAGTCCGGTTCATAGCGGCAAATCTCTTTCAGCCGTTTTACCGACTCGGCTTTTGACACAACGATGATTTTGCGAGCACCAAATCGCTTTGCGTGAACTAACCTGTCTTTGGCTTCAGTTTCGTTACCTCCGACTTGAACCTCGACCGCCAACTCAATTAGATCGCGATCGAGCCAAACTACGTCTATTTCGTACGGCGAATCGGGCGGAGCTTTGTGGCTTTTGCGCGAGATATACCCAGACCACTTACCAATCTGAGCAATCATGTCGATCACCCGCTCGTGAAGAGAGTCACCGCTCAAATCCGGATGACTTCTGATCGCATCGATAACATCGGAACCATCACTGGTCACTTTTATTCGGGTCGCTGGCCTCTGCGCTGGCACAGGAATGGTTTTCGAAATAAAATCGAAGCGATTGAGATACGGCGTTAGATCGAATTGGCGCTCCGCACTAGCGTGAAGCGACAGCTTCCCATTTTTCACTGCGATCGTGATCATCCACTGACCTTTGCGGTTCGGCTCCACACCGCTGAACCATTCGACCAATTTGTCGTCGGGAACGAACGCCACAGTGTCTTCGTCGCCGCAGATAAAACAGAAAATCACCGATTTCTGCCGGCGCCACTCTTCGACGTTACGCGTATCGATTCCAAACCAATATTTCCCTTGTTTAGTTCCGCCTGAGTAGAGGACGTATATCCAAACTTCGTTGTACGTCGTGTACACGGACGCTCGGATTCCCCGCACGCGATCAACTTTTTTGTAGCCGCGAATTTTTGAAACGAAGCGTTCGGCCACAGAATTCGTCATTGCGGTCTCAAACGTACAAAGCACGTCCAAGAAATGCTAGTCGAAAAACATGTTGCGCGCCCGCCCGAAGCGACCCGCATTTTCGCGTTCGAACGGTCATTCTCAACAGCGCTCGGAACGACTTTCGAAGCATGCGCAAAGTTGATCGCGCTTGATAATCACGCCGAGGCTGAGCGAAGCAAGGAATTGACGGGCGAAGTTTCAGCGAAATGTCTGGCCGAAATCGAGCGCGTACGGTCCATCATCGATTCCGGACGCAGCATTGATTTTCCGAAAACAATCCAAGCCGTGATCGCTGCGAACAAAGCTAACGCGAATACTCCGATTCGAACCATCGCCGACCTTTATCTCAAAACAAAATCGGGAAAAGAATTCTACTTTGAGATCAAATCCCCAAAACCAAACAAAGGCCAAGCTATCGAAGTCACGGACCGACTTTTGCGCACGCAGGCGTTGCGGCGATTCGGGCCGCCGCGCGTGAACACATATTTCGCGATGGCGTACAACCCGTACGGAACGCGCGAGAATTACAAACACAGTTTCGCGATTAAACATCTCGACATGAAAAACCAAATCCTTCTACAGGATGAGTTCTGGGACATTGTCGGTGGAAAGGGAACGTATGGTGAATTGCTGGAAATTTATCGCGAGGTTGGTCGCGAGAAAGGCCGACAAGTTATGGATCGATTGGCGTATCAGAGCGAATGACCATGAAAGGTATCACTGGGTATCTTCTAGTTTTGCTGATTGCGGGTGTTGCGAGTGCATTTTGGCTGGAATCGTCCGGTCTACAAGTATCGAACGTGAACGAATTCATTTTACTCTCTTGTGTTCTGTCCGGCCTTGGTGGCGGCTTGGTTAATTGCTTGCGAGCGGTTTACCTGAAGGCTTGTGTTCGAAAGAAGTGGGACGCTGATTGGCATCCCTGGTACGTCATTCGGCCAATCTTGAGCGCGATCACGGGTGCGACCGCTTACGTGTTTATTCGTGCAGGTCTTTTTATCTTCGGGGGTCAAGGAGAACTCAAACAGTGGTCCATCTACGGCTATTTGGCGGTGTGTTTCATTGCCGGATACAACGTCCAACGTTTTTTGGAACAACTCGAGGTCATCTCGGAGGCGCTATTTGGAATCAAAAAGAAATCGACACCGCAAGAACGGGAACAGCCGTAAGGCGGTTTCGGCAGCCTTGGAAAACATTTACTCGCCGCCGCGCAACTACAGCGACTTACCGGCGGAACAGAAAACTCAACGGATCAGGCGGAGTAGAACGTAGTGGATTCGGCGACGGCTCAAACTGCGGCGTAATCGTCGCACGTCCGTTGTCGTGAATCGTCAGAACAATATTCCCGCGCCATCGCGTCGACCACACTTTTTCCCTTGTATAAAGGCGGTATCGGTTTGAAGCATCTGTGCTGGGTTTTTTGCCGACCGAAACGATCGTGTATTCAGGATTCATCGCTTTGACTGCCTCGGTGTGAAATCCTGAGGCACGTCCATGGTGCGAAGCTTTGAGAATGTTACAGCGAAGATTTGCTCCGTATTTTTTCCAGATTGATTTCCAAGCCGCTTCGTCGCAATCGCCACCGAGGACCACTTTGAAATCCCCGTACTGTAACCAAAGCGCATAGCTGTGCGCGTTCGGATCATCGGCCTTGTTCGCGGCATCCGTTAGTTCCGCGGTCGGCGCTAAGATGTGAATTCCATCTCCCGCACCGCCCGAGTCATCCTGATTCCAATATTTATTCCGTTCACCGCGATTCAGTCGTAAAACACGCGGACTGCCGGTCGACGATCGAAGCCGCTGATATTCCTTCCAGTGCGCCTCATCGTTTCCGGCAAACTCAGTTACTTTCCTTGAGTTTGCGGTGTCCCAGAAATTCAGGATTCGAATTTTTGCCTCCCGCAGGCGAGCGAGACCGCGCATGTGGTCAACAATCTGGATGAGTCTGTATGTAGCGAAAAACTGGTTCACCGGGCCAATTTTGCAGATAGTAATACACCGGGTTGGTAAGGGGAATATCGTACCCAGCTGCGGCTAAGTATTTCTCCCGAAAGCTTTCGCCCAAGATTGTCGACAAATATTTCTTCGTTGCGTATTCCGTACCAACGATTCCGTTATTCTTCAGCGAGCTCCCGCCGGGTGTCCTCGTCGAGCGAGTCCGAATTGTTGATGTCGACCATCGTTATATGGCCGCTCGCGTGTTCGATGATCGTACAATCGCCGTGGCCAACATTTAAAAAGTGAATCCTGGTCATTCGTGCCGATTGTCGATCTTACCCGCGCGTAGCCCTCGGGAACTATGGAACGTAAAGCTCCGAACCCTTTTCAACAAACTCTTTGGCTTTTTGCTCCAACCCGGCTTGGATCGCCTCGTCTTCGGTGATCTTCATGGAGAAAAACGTGCAGCACATGATTGAAGAAGTGACGAGTGACATGTGACCAGTGACGAGTAAAAGCGTCGTCATATTTTCGGTTCGCAGCGCGCAGAGTGCCAGTAGTCCATGACCTCAACAACCTGCTCCTTTCGACGGACACGATAGTAAATGAAGTAGGGTTTGCAAAGAGGCGTCGAACGTTCGGTCGTTTCCTATACGGCACTCCCAATTCGGGGAAATCGGCGAGCAGTTCGGCACGATCGACGAGATAATTGCCGAAGCGTTCCGCAGCCGTCGGATCGTCTTGCGCGATGAAACGAACAAT
>DASREH010000004.1:0-22603 GCA_035652195.1 Candidatus Udaeobacter sp.
GGGATGTTCACATTGCTGGGCGCGAGTGTCTTGACCGAGTTAGGTGTCATGCTTCCCCGAGCTGGCGGGTACTATGTCTATGTGCGTCGCGCCTTCGGAAATACGGCGGGATTTGCGGCGGGGTGGACCGATTGGCTCATGTATTGCTCGATCCTCGGATACCTTTCGATAGCTATTGCGGAGTTCGTCTCCACGCTCATTCCACTTTCTGCAGGGGCCGTTCGAGTTGCCGGCGTCTCAATCCTTCTCGGTATCGTTTTGGTTCAGTGGCTGGGCGTCCGCGTCGGGAGTCAGTTTCAAGAAATTACTACGTCACTGAAGTGCTTTGCTTTTCTCGCTCTCATTTTGGCGTGCCTTGTTGCGCCGTCGCATGGACATACATCCGCCGGCGCAATTTCATCCATAACATTCGGGGGATTGCTTATGGCATTGCAGGCAATTGTAATTACGTACGGCGGATGGCAAAGCCCATTGTATTTCGTCGAAGAAGATCGCGACCCAGCGCGCGATCTCCCGCGGATAATGATCGGCGGCGTTCTGTTAGTGATCGCTGTTTACGTGCTGGTCAATCTCGCTCTGCTAAAGATACTGCCGATGTCGGAACTGTCAGGCGCAACGCTGCCCGCGGCCCGCGCCGCCAACATTATCGCCGGCACACATGGCCGGGACATTATCACCATTTTGTCAGTGATCTCGCTTGTGCCCGCATTAAATGCAGTAGTTATGATGGCTACGCGTGTCCTATTTGCGATGGCACGGGATCGACTCTTCTGGTCGCGTAGCTCGATTGTAAACACCGGGGGTACGCCATGGATGGCCATGCTTTTAACCGCTGCGGTCTCGCTCGCCCTGATTGTTACTGGCACGTTTCAGCAGCTGGTTGCGATGACCTCGTTCTTTCTGATGGCTAACTACTCGGTCTGTTGCCTCGCGTTAATCGTGTTAAGGCGCCGAGAACCCGACTTGCAACGAGCCTATCGGGCTTGGGGATATCCCTGGTCAGTTTGGATCGTCATGGTCGGCGGCGTGATCTTTGTGGTTGGGATGTTGATCGGCGACGCATTCAATGGACTCGCGGCGATGGGACTGCTGGCGGTCGGCTTAATCGGACGCTGGGTATTCAGGCGGCGTGCCACTGCTCGTTAAGCACTGACATCCAACTGATGTCTGCGTCGTAAATGATGCGATGGTTTTTCCAAGTTGAACCCGAGTTGTGGCCGCACGACTGCCAATGATCAGCAAACCAATCGCGCAGGAGAAATGCCGGCTCGACTTTCCTGTTCCCAATCTTAGTCTCCTTCGCAGGCTGATATGTCGACCGGGCAATTTCCGAAGAACGAACTGGAGACGCTTTGGGCGCCGTGGCGCGTAGAGTATTTTGAAAAACAGCCGCGCGATCTGAATTTTCTCTCCGCCGCCGCCCAGGCGAGCGATGACGCCGCGCATTTAGTGATCACACGACGAAAGACAGCGTTCTTGATGATGAACCGTTATCCGTACTCGGTCGGTCATTTGATGGCAGTGCCGTACCGCAAGACGTCGGAACTCTCGGCGCTTGGTGAGAATGAGATCGTGGAGTTGTGGAGTTTGGTTGTGCACGCACAGGCGCTTTTGCGCGCGGCCACAAAAGCCCAGGGATTCAACGTTGGAATGAACCTTGGCGAGTGCGCGGGCGCCGGGGTGATAGACCATTTGCACATTCACGTTGTTCCACGCTGGAGCGGTGACACGAACTTCATGCCGGTTCTCGCGGGAACGCGGGTGCTTGCGGAGGGTTTGCAGGCGCTCTACGAGAAATTGATGGAAGCGCAATCGAGGATTTCTGGATCGTAATCGCCACCCGGCGAAGGTGCGCTTGCTGGATTCCACTTGTGAGAAGGTGTTAGATTCACTTATCACTGCTCGCTGCTGGTCATCAGTTATAACTGTGTATGAACGGTTGGGTTGACGCGCCGCCACCAAGAAGGAGTGGGGGATGCCTGTGGCGAGGTTGTCTTATTCTTGTTGTATTTGCGATTGTGTTGGGAATCGCTTGTTTTTCCGGGGTGTGGTGGGGGATGTACAGAAGTTCGGCAATTTTCCATGGGCTTTATTGGCTGACCAAAGCGCAAGCTCTTGGCCAGGCCCCCGCATCGGTGCCTCAGTTCACTGCGTCAGACGCTCAAATTCAATCTGTGCATGAACGATGCGAAGATTTCGAACAAAAAGCGCGAGCCGGTCAGTCGGCTGAACTCGAGCTCACAGCGGATGACGTGAATACGCTGATTGCCACTAACGAGGACCTGCGTGGCAAAATATTCGTCTCGATCGAAGGCAACCGGTTACGTTGTCAGGCGAGCGTGCCGTTGGGAGAACTTATTGGCAGGTCGGGTTATTATTTTAACGGGGACATCGCGGGCGAACTGAAGAGCACAGAATCACTCGAGAACCTGGAGTTGGGCAGGATCACTGTAAACGGGCAAGCTCTTCCGCCCGATCTGCTGCAATGGAAGTTTCGTTCGAAGAGATTACGAGATTATCTCAGAGAGTACCGCAACGGATCGGGCGTTGGCAGCATACAGGTGCGAGACGGTAAACTTATCCTGCGATCGCGGACAGAGTAGGCAGAGCGCGCGGTCCTTCCGTTCAGTGAGCCACGCCCGACGCCATCATGGCATTTTAATAGCAGATGCAATTGCGCAGGTTGGGTAGCCGATTGTGCAACCGATTCACTTCGGCTGCATGATCTCACGCACAAACACGTTGAGCTGGCCGTCTTCCTGTTTGCGGACTTCAGTGATTTCATACGGCCGCTGCTCATCGCGTGTTACTTCTGAGCCTTGTCGAGGCGGCACATAGCCTGCCGGGAATTCGACGATGATGCGCGTAGAAGAACCGGCTCCCAGGTGCAGCACCTTGTCTGTCAGCTTCGTACGCGGACGCAGCACAGCCTTGTTAGCATCGGAGAAATTGACAACGAACTGTCCTTTCAAATAAACGCGTTCACCGGCAAGCCCGCGCTCAGCCACGTCATGTAAATCGCTTGTGCTAATCAAGCGCCCGAGTGGCATTTTGCCTGGCGAAAACGTTTTCCAGCTACCACCGCCGGCGTTTGAAGCAAGAGCTACATTAGAACTATCCTGCGGAACAGCTTGAGCCGGAAGAACCGGCACTGGCGTCGGACTTGGAACCGACGCAGCCTGGGCAACGGCTGGAGCTTGGGCATTGGCAGCGTTCAATGCCGATGCAGGTGTAGCGACGGCAAGCTTCGGAGGTGTTGCGCCAGAGGCCAGTGTGAACGGCGTTGCGCTTGGTGCGCTCGCCTTTTGCGCAATGACTGGCTGGGCAGGACTAGACGCCGGGGCAGGGGATTCTAACTTTTGTCTCTTGCCATGTTTACCTTTTGGTGGGGGCGTGGCATTGGCTACTTTTTCATTCTTCGCGACGAGCGGCGCAGGTGGAGGCCCAACTGGTATCGCTTGTTCAACCCGCACCAGTTGATTGGCAACTGGCGGAGGCGTCGCGCTGGAGCTGAAGCCTGGTATTGGAATAGGACCGCCGCGTGCGATGGCCGACTGTTGTTGGTTCTCCGCATAATGCTGTTCGGCCTCTTTGCGTTGTGACGCCTTAAACAATGGCCAGCCCGCTGCGAGATTAAGACTGAGCGGCGGTTCCAGGCGAAAGGTGCCAAGACCACGAGTGACGGTATAGCTTCCGTAAAGTAAAGGTATGGCCGTAATCATGATGCGACCATCCGCCAAGCGCTCGGCGTGAATTACTGAAGAAATGTCATGAGACCGCTCCAACTTGATTTCTAATCCGACGTTGAGCGTCTGTTTCATCAGCGGTAGAGCCTCCGGACTCGCGGGGTAAAGATGTTCCATGAGCAGCTCGCCGTTATCGACAGCACTGGTTAGGGCTACCATGCCGGAGGTAAACACATCGCCGGGACCCAGCTCTCGTGCAGCGATTATTCTGAATCTGCCAACAACATAGGGAACCAATCCGCGCACGGCCTGATAATTGCGGATATAATTACGAGCCAGCTCCCCGTTCGTTTTCGCGAGCTCGGCGTTGCCCATTTCCGAGTAGCGATCGTAAAGTTCCTTCGCATTTAGAAATTCGCCTGCCGGCGCAGCAGTCAGCTCAAACCGCTTGGGCGGTTCAATCTTGTGCAGCCGTTGCAAAATCCGGTAGCTATCGGGACGCTCCGGCTGATTGAAGATATAGAAGCTGCCGAGCCAGGCAGCGAGAGCGAACCCCGTTAGCAGGAGGATGACAACGGTCCAGGCAAAATAATTAATCCGCCGCCGTGGACGAGCATATGGCTCGTCATATGGATAAGCACCATAGTCCATCAAGCCAGCGCCAGATTACTCGGGTTCAAGCTGATTTCGACGTTTCAAACGACGAACCGCATCCACAAGTTCGGGATGCGTTGGGATTTACGACTTTAAAACCCGTGCCGGTCAAACCGCCGCTAAAATCCAGAGTCGCTCCGCGCAGGTACGGAACGCTTTCGCTGTCGATGAAGAAATGCATTCCATCGCGCTCCACCACGGCATCGCCATCCTTTTGCTCTTCCAGAGTCATCTCGTAATGGAGACCTGAACAACCACCCTTCGCAACCTGGACGCGCAGACCTTTTCGCGAATTTTCGTTCGCTCTGGGGAGCAAAGTCTGGAGCTGTCGAACAGCGTTGTCCGTGACGTTGATCATGTTAAGAAAATACGGCTACGCCGTACCAAGTCAAAGAACGCATCGCAGGGGTTTTTCTTCGCAATCAGCGGCACCGAATCTACAATTCGAAAGAATGAGCCGGATTCGATTATTACCAGAGACCGTGGCCAGCCAGGTGGCGGCGGGTGAAGTTGTGGAGCGTCCGGCTTCAGTGGTAAAAGAGTTGATAGAAAATAGCATCGACGCCGGCGCACGCAGAGTGGAGACATTGATCCATCGCGGAGGGATCTCTCTTATTCGAGTGATCGATGATGGCTGCGGCATGGATCGGGATGATGCGCTGCTGTCTTTGGAACGGCACGCCACGAGCAAGATTCGGACGGCCGCTGATCTTCAAGCGGTTGCCACACTTGGTTTTCGCGGAGAAGCATTACCGAGCATTGCAAGCGTATCGCGATTTCGGCTGACCAGTCGCGAGCACGACGCTGTTGCGGGAAGCGAAATCGTCGTTAACGGGGGAAAAATCGACATAGTCCGCGATGGCGGCGAAGCGCCGGGGACCCAGGTGGAGGTGCGTTCGCTTTTTTACAATCTGCCAGCACGTCGAAAATTTCTTCGCTCCGAAAATACGGAGAGTCGCAACATCGAGCATCAAATCCACTTACAGGCCATCGGCCATCCTGAGGTTGCCTTTTCGTTAGTACGAGACGACCGCATGTTACTCCAGTTACCGGCTACGGTAACACTCGGCGACAGAATCCGCGATCTTTATGGAACTGAGTTGTTAGAGCGTCTCGTCGAAATCCAGGCCCCAGCTTCGCAAGGCATTCGCACAAGGGGATTCATTGGGCAGGCGGGATTGAGTCGGCAGACGCGATCTCAGCAACTCGTGTTTGTAAATGGTCGTGCTATCGAGAGCGCACTTCTCACAGCTGCGATCCGCGAGGGCTATCACACCGCGCTGATGAAAGGCCAATATCCCGTGACTTTCCTTTTTTTGGAAATCGACCCCTCCGCCGTGGATGTGAATGTTCATCCCGCAAAGCGCGAGGGGCGTTTCCGTGATCCCGCTGCAGTCAGGGAGGCGATTGTTCGCTCAATTCAACAAACCTTGGAACGCGGGCGCGTGTCGTGGCAGGAAAAATTTCGCCCGCCCACCGCGATTCCGGAAAAGCCCGCACCAAATCTGGAATTGCGCCCCGAAGTAACCGCTCCGCGAGAGCTACATGGCGAGTTGCCACACGTCGGTTCGTTGATAGGCGGCATCGTTGACCACGGGCGTACCCAACTCCGCGGTGGTCCCGGTCAAAGCCAAGGTCCAACGCCGTCAGTTTCCAGTTTGGTGCTCGATCCGCATGCTCTGGAAAAATCGGAAAGAGTCGCTACTCAACAGCAATTCCAGATTATTGGTGTGTTAAACAAGCTTTACGTCCTGATGGAAAATGTCGACGGGCTTGTTCTCGTTGATCAGCACGCGGCGCATGAGCGAATTCTTTTCGAAGAATTGCGGCGAAGAATGGAAGAGCAGGGCGTTCCGACGCAGAAGCTCCTTCTGCCTCAGACGTTCGATCTCCCACCGCGGGACGCTGATTGGATCGAACGCAATTTATCTATCCTGCAGAAAATGGGTATCGGCATCGAGAGTTTCGGACCAGGCACTTTTAAGATCGACAGTCTCCCCGGTTTCTTAAGCGTCTCCGACCCGGCCCAATTCATGCGCAAGGTGATTGACGATCTAAAGAGCGCCGGTAACAGCACCTCGGCAATGCGATTAGGTGAAGAGATGATTGCCAAAACGGTTTGCCGGCACGCCGTGAAAGCCAATGATCCGTTGCGTTATCCCGAGCTCGAGAAATTGATCCGCGATTTGCTCGACTGCGATCTGCCTTACTGCTGCCCGCATGGAAGGCCTACAATGATTCAAATTTCACTCGCTGAGTTGGAAAAAAAATTCGGCCGCAAAGTTTGAAGCTGGTGACTGCTAACAGTGTAGTCACTCTTTAGAGCGTACCGATCGCAACGCACTCGTCGATTCCGCTGGAAGAATCCATTCCGCTTTACCTGCGGTGGGAGTGGTGCCAGTTCCCCCGTAGCGCGGAGACTCACTGGTCCAGAGTAGTTCCCAACTGTGGTGCGACGGAGGTGCCAAAATAGGTTCTGAAATCGCGTGCAGGGCCTGACAGTCTCCAAAGTTTATCAACAACAAACGATCATCGTCTTCATTTGAAAAATATCTGAGCGCGAAACTGGTCTTCTCCAAGACTGCGCCGTCGATGCCACCGGGAATTTGCTGACGAAATCGCGAATCTTCCCTTCGGAGTTTCAGAAGATCGATGTGTAGATCGTAAAGTTGGCGATGTTTTTCCCGTTCGGAAAAGTCTAGTTTGCAACGCGCAAAGACATCCGGATCATCCGGAGCCGGCAATATGTCCCATGCCTCTTTCTCGCTAATTGATAGGAACGGCGCCAGCCATTCCGCACGACCCTTGCGAGTGCCTTCGCGCACCGTAGCCCCGCGAACATCCGCGAAAAACAGGAAGGGGCTCGACGCGCCGAACTCTTCGCCTTGAAAAAGGAGTGGCGTCCACGGTCCAAGCAAGAGCAGAGCAGTCATGGCGCGATAGCGTCCGGCGGACGTCTCAAATCGAACCCGTTCACCGCGCCCGGTATTCGCGATTTGGTCGTGGTTTTCGATAAAGCAAATAAACGCTTCCGGAGAAATTCCAGCAGTAGGACGCCCCCGCAATGTCTTGCGCCATGAGAGAGCCTGGCCCTGGTAAAGAAACCCGTACTTGGCAGCGGAAATAAAGTCCTGTGGCGTTCCGCGGTAGTCATGAAAGTACGCTTGTTGACGACCCGTTAAGGCAACGACAGCACTATGATGAAAGTCATCATTCCACATACCGTCCAAATCGTCACCGCCCGCTTTACGCGGCCGCACCATCTTCGCTTCCTGCCAATCGTTCTCGACAATCAGAATAATCGAGCGATTACCCGCCGCCTTGCGCGCCGCACGACCAACCGAACCAATGATGTACTCGTCGGATTTATCCTGGATGGCATGTAACGCGTCGAAGCGAAAACCGTCGAAATGAAACTCTTCAATCCAGTAAGATCCATTCGTGACGAAAAACTCGCGTACCGGCCCTGAACGCGGACCATCATAATTGATTGCGTCGCCCCATTCATTTCCATCTCCGCGGGTGAGATAATCATCGGAAAAAGCGCCGAGATAATTACCGTCCGGGCCAAAGTGGTTATAAACAACGTCAAGAATGACTGCCAGGCCTAACGAATGCGCATGATCGATGAAGTTGCGCAACTCGTCCGGAGTTCCATATAGCCGCGAAGGAGCAAAAAGGTTAACGCCATCGTATCCCCAGCCGAATTTACCGGGGAAATCCGCCACCGGCATCATCTCGATTACCGTGATGCCAATACGTGCCAGCTCTTCTAACTGCTGCATCGCCGCGCGCCATGTACCTTCTTTTGTGAACGTACCGACGTGCATTTCGTAAATGACCTGACCCTTTAATCTGATGCCCGCCCACTCCGAATCGCTCCATCGGAACGCACCGGGATCAACAACGCAGGAAGAACCATGTGGCCCATCAGGTTGAAAGCGTGACGCGGGATCAGGGTAAAGCTCGTCGTTCACTCGAAACCGATAGCGAGCGCCCGCGCCAACCGGCACAGAACCGGAAAAGTATCCTCCATCTTCCGCGGTGAGCGCATGGGATTGTCGTTCTTGAGTTTTCGCGGATTCGTCTTCCACAACCACATCCATTTGGCTGGCCTTTGGCGCCCAAACGCGAAAGTGGGTTTCATCAGGTCCGATCACTTCGGCGCCGATTGGATAGCGACGTTTAACCAGCTTTTGCACCGCGGTAGCACGCATAATTCGTTAGATTGAGATTTTCATCCTCCTCTTCAAATCGTCTGCAAGAACTGCAATTGCCGCATTAAAACATAACCGACGAATTCGTGTGCTAAAGCGGGCTTGATCACGTGACTTAAAACGTTTCACAATGCGAGCATGGACGGTGTTGAGCCGAGGATCGAAATCTTCAAACCGTTTGGGCAAGCATTTGAGCTGACAAACAAGATTCTTTTTCAACCGTTCAACCTGACAAAATGGCTTGTCATTGGGTTCGCCGCATTCTTGTCCGGGCATTTCGCAGGTGTTGGTTTGAATTTTCCGTCACCGATCGGCAATTTTGAATCACGCGCGGCGACTCACCAAATAATCCCACCTCAGTTCGGTCACTGGGAACCGTGGGTAGTAGCGCTCCTCGTGCTTCTTGGAGTCCTTTTCCTGGCGTTCGTGGTTGCCCTGACATGGTTGAAAGCGCGCGGCAACTTCATTTTCACAGATTGTATTGTTCGGAATCGCGCGGCCATCGCTGAACCGTGGCGAGAATATCGAAAGGAAGGAAACAGTTACTTTTTATTCCTGCTGCTGCTGGCGATTGTCGGCATCGTCATCGCGGCCTTAATGCTGGCAATGGCGTTTGGCCTCGGCTGGTTGAAACACGACACATGGGAATCGGGAGCAGCGGCATCTGTTGGGCTCATCGTTTTCTTTTTCGTGTTCTGGGGTCTTATTATCGTTTTTGTTAGTCTCGCCACCTATTTCATGGTGCCGATCATGTACCGGAAGCGATGCCGGGCGCTTCCGGCGTTTCGCGAGACAGCCTCTCTGATACTGCACCATTTGGGTTCCTTTCTTTTGTTTGTGTTGTTCGGATTTGTCCTAATCGTCGCAGCGCTCATGATCGGTGCGATTGTAACGTGCGCGACGTGTTGCCTGGCTGCGCTTCCGTACGTTGGGACTGTCATACTCTTACCAGTATTTGTTTGCTTGCGGGCATTCACGCTGGTGTTCTTTCGGCAGTTCGGGCCGGATTACGACGTGTGGATGAGCGTTATGCCGGCGGAGTTTGCGCCAATTCTGTCAGGTAGGTTACCTGCGCCGACTTCCGTGCCGCCTGACCCAAATCCGCCTCCTCAATCCCCGGCGCCGCCAACAATCTGAACTACCAGGACGAGCCAATCACGAATCAAAAAAAATTCGACCACGCAATCCGATTGTCCTAACAATTCATCTATGAAGAGACAATTCATTGTTTGTTGTTTCAGTTCGATTGTAGTTGCTTCGAGTCTGTTTGGTCAGCAGGAAACTCCGAGCCCGAGTCCGTCGCCCTCGCCGTCTCCGTTCAAGACGCTCAGGTCGGCAACCAAGGAGGCAGCTATTGAGAAGTTGGAGAAGGCGATCACTGAAGCGTACAAAAACAAGCAAGCCGACACGTTTCGAAAATATCTGGCGCCCGACTTTACTTCCATCGATGCGGCAGGAGTCAAAAATGGCGACGCCGAAATTGCAGAGATGCAGAACACGGATGTCACCAGCTACTCGTTCGCGGACATGAAAGTCAGGCTGCTAAATCCGAGAGTGGCAATAGCTACCTACAAGGTCACTACTCAATCCACCTCAAATGGACGTGACACATCCGGGAGCTATTACGCAGCTACAGTATGGAGTAAACGAAGCGGCAAGTGGTTGGCTGTGTTGCACACGTTTGTTAAGGCTCAGTAAACAGAACGGTTCGAACACCGGGGCGCTGCAGCGCCGTTTTGCTCAGCAGGCCACATGCGCGATTGTGCTATAACACAAAGATGAACTGGGATGCGATTAGCGCCATCTCTCAATTAATCGGCTCAATTGCTGTTGTTTTGTCGGTGTTGTACCTCGCGGTGCAGGTTCACCAAAGCACTCGTGTAGCCAAACTCGCCACCCAGGACGCCGCCACAACAGCCCTTCGCGATGTGACCAAGCCTTTCATGCAAAACGCGGAAGTGGAACGCATCTGGCGCATCGGCCTGGAGGATATCGCCGCGTTATCTGTCGAAGAGCGGGCGCGGTTTTTCCACGCTGCCTACCAATTCCTGAAGGCATTCGAGACAATTCATTTTCACTACGTCTACGGCTTGATGGACAAACAGCTTTGGGAAGGCTGGCACGGGTTACTCCGGCATTATATCGCGGCGCCCGGCATGGCTGAGTACTGGAAGCTTCGCCCTGACGTTTTCTCGGAACGATTTCGGGATTTTGTTAACTCGCTCGAGCCGCCGATGGAGCAACGCACGGTGGGAACACTTTTTGCAGAGGAGCGAACTTGAATCGCATGCGTACGGCTGCCACTCGACAAGGCGGTGGCGGACACCGTGCGAATGCTGCGGCAATTATGTCGATGTTTTGCGGCCGGCCGTTACTTACACGGTCCCGGGACGGGAATAACGAACTTGCCGTCCTTTTCAGCGATAAAGTTTTCGCTGGTACTGGTTGAACTGCCGTTGGCGTCTTTCTTTTCTACCTTAATAATCAGCTTTTTAGTTGGTTTAAGCGTGAGACAAACTTTACCTCCGGTCGGCGAATCCATTGGTGTCGCTGCTTTCTTGGCGTCATCCGGTGTAAGATCGACAAGCTCAATGTTGGAGATTTTGTCACCAGCGCCTCCGGATTGCATCATTTTGTAGAAGCCGAGAATTGCCGGGTCTGCGCCTTGCGTATACAGAAAGGACTCTAACGTTGTCGTGTCCTTGCTTTCCATTGCAGTTTTATATTTGTCGACAAACGCTTTTTCCTGCGGGCTCGTGCCGGCCTGGAGTGAAAGCGAAGTCAAGATGATCAGGGCGCAAGTTAAGATGTTGATTCTGGTGAGGTTGTTCATGGGCGGGAGGCTACCGAGCTAAGTTCGTGTTAAGCAAGCATATTATCAGAAAACCGTTGCTGACCCGCGCACGGCAGGCTAATTGCTTTTCCCGCGTCTGATAACGGAACGAAGTCGCTGCTCTTACCGATGAATATCCACGAATATCAAGCCAAAGAATTGCTGCAAAAATTCGACGTAGCGACTACCCGGGGCAGGGTCGCCTCGACCCTGGACGAGGCAGAACAAATAGCGCGTGAACTTGGCGACGTCGAGGTTGTCGTGAAAGCGCAGATTCATGCTGGCGGGCGTGGCAAAGGGACATTCAAAAACGGTTTCAAAGGGGGAGTACACGTTCGGAGAGGTCCGGCTGACGTCCGCGATGTTGCGGCAAAGATGTTGGGCGAAGTGCTGGTAACGCATCAAACGGGAACGGCTGGTCGCCAGGTCAAGAAAGTACTCGTCGCGGAATCCGCCGACATTGCCCGCGAGATTTATTTTGCCGTGTTGCTCGATAGAGCGACCGCGGCACCTGTAATTGTGGCCAGCGTTGAAGGTGGTGTTGAAATCGAAGCCGTCGCGGCGAAGTCTCCTGAGAAAATACTTCGGGAGCCAATCGATCCACTGGCGGGCTTGCAGCCATTTCAAACCCGGAAGTTGGCAAAGCAACTTGGCTTCGAGTCGTCGCAGTTAAAGAACGCTTCGAAATTGTTTGAAGGATTGTACCGCACGTTCATTGCATATGATTGCTCGATGGTGGAAGTGAACCCGCTGGTGGTGACAACCAGTGGCGATGTCCTCGCGCTCGATGCGAAGTTCAACTTCGACGATAACGCGCTCTATCGGCATCCGGAAATCGCGGCCTTGCGTGATGTCGCCGAAGAAGATCCGCGCGAAGTCGAGGCTTCCAAACACGGCCTGAACTATATCGGTCTCGACGGAAACATCGCCTGCCTGGTCAACGGAGCAGGATTGGCCATGGCCACGATGGACATCATTAAATTCTATGGCGGCGAACCGGCCAACTTCCTTGATGTTGGGGGAGGCGCTACCGAGGAGCAGGTGACCGAAGCCTTCAAGATTTTGATCGCCGATAAAAAGGTGAAAGCAATTCTGGTGAACATCTTTGGCGGAATCATGAGATGCGACGTTATCGCCCAGGGAATCATCAACGCTGCAAAGACAGTCAAGTTATCGACGCCGCTGATCGTTCGTCTTGAGGGGACAAATGTCGAGGCTGGAAAAAAATTAATCGCAGATTCTGGCCTCGCAGTTATCGCAGCTGATGATTTGGCGGATGCGGCGCAGAAAGCAGTGAAAGCGGCAAAAGAAGGAAGGAAATGAAAGCTAAGAAGATCGCATTTACGGGCATTCCTGTGACGGACATGAGACGTGCACGAGCGTTTTACGAAGGCGTGCTTGGACTCAATGTCGCCGGTGAATTTAGCGAGGGCGTTTGGATTGAATACAACATTGGTGGGGACACGCTGGCAATCGGCAGCGTGGGCGATCAATGGAAGCCTTCGGAGAATGGTACCAGCGTGGCCATCGAAGTCGAAGACTTCGAAGCCGCCATTCAGAGCCTGAAACAGGCAAACGCCCGTGTTCTGGACGACAAAATCGAGAGTCCCGTGTGCTGGATGGCCATGGTTCAGGATCCGGACGGCAACAAGATTATTATTCACAAATTGAAGAAAGGCTGACCTTATGATCAAGGAAGTCGCATTTGTCGCCGTTGCGGTTTCAGACAAGGACCGGGCGCGGAAGTTTTATCAGGAAACGCTTGAGCTAAAGCCCACGCAGACCCAAATGGACGGGGCGTGGGTGGAGTACGATCTTGGCACAACAACAATTGGGGTTGGCTGCCACCCGGCGTGGAAACCCTCGCGCGAGGGTACGACGATTGCCTTCGAAGTAGAAGATTTCGACGCCGCCCTCGAAAAGCTCAAAGCGCGCGGCGTCGCCTTCGACATGGAAAAGACTGAAACGCCCGTGTGTTGGATGGCGCAATTTCGCGACCCGGACGGCAACAAGCTGCTCATTCACAAACGCAAAGAAAAATGACGGAGTACGAATTTCCAATCTCGAAGGAATGATCGAATAAAGAAGTGTGATCCAACAGCGCTCGTGTTTTCCGGAATTTTTGTGATTAACGCGTCGTGATTATTTAATCATTCCTCACCCTTTTTCCACATGTCCATCCTTGTTGATCGAAACACGCGCCTCGTCGTTCAGGGAATTACAGGGAGCGCCGGCGCTTTCCACACACGGCAGTGCATAGATTACGGCACGAACGTCGTAGCCGGTGTGACGCCCGGTAAAGGCGGACAGATGTTCGATGCGAAAGTGCCCGTGTTCGACACCGTTTGGGAAGCACGGAAAGAAACTGACTGCAATGCGTCGATGGTTTTTGTGCCCGCTCCAGCTGCTGCTGATTCCATCCTCGAAGCTATAGATGCCGGAGTGGAACTGGTCGTTTGCATCACGGAAGGAATTCCAGTGATGGATATGATGCGTACAAAAGCCCTGATGCGCGGTACGAAGTCACGACTGATTGGACCGAATTGTCCAGGAATCATTACTCCTGGTCAGTGCAAGATTGGCATCATGCCCGGTTACATTCATAAACCCGGCAGGATTGGCGTGATCTCGCGTTCCGGCACACTCACGTACGAAGCGGTATGGCAACTTACCTCGCGCGGCTACGGACAATCCACGTGTATTGGCATTGGCGGTGATCCAATTGGAGGTCTGTCTCACCTCGATTGTGTGAAACTGTTCAATGAAGACCCGGGGACGGACGCAATGATCTTGATTGGGGAAATCGGTGGTTCGGCAGAGGAAGAAGCCGCCGAGTGGATCAAGAAACATTGTAAGAAGCCGGTTGCTGCTTTTATCGCCGGCATGACAGCCCCACCGGGGCGCCGCATGGGGCACGCCGGTGCGATTGTCTCCGGTGGCAAAGGAACTGCAGCAGGCAAGATCGAGGCGCTTAAAGCGGCCGGGATTGCAGTTGCGCAAACTCCCGCTGCCATCGCCGATACGCTGATTGCGCGAATGAAAGACGGGAAATAATCGCGGCTCATTGGCGCTGCGGGATCAAGTCGCGATAGAGTCGGTGTTCAATCCCGAAATCAATTAAATTGAACGGCAAGTGTTTCGCCTCTCCTTGTGAAGGGAGGACCGACACGCTAAACAATGATCATCCGTATGAATATGCTGTCTGTTATCGCTATCACCTGGATCGGAAAAGAATATCGATTCCTTGGACTGGATTGGAGTTACCTGATGGTCCTTGGTTTTGTCGGAAACGCTCTTTTCTCGATGCGCTTTCTGGTGCAATGGCTCGTGTCGGAGCGAGAGGGCAAAAGCGTTATTCCGGTTTCTTTCTGGTATTGGAGCATCGCCGGAAGCGTACTCATGTGCATTTACTTCATCTTCCGGCGCGATCCGGTAGGGATTCTGGCGTATCTGCCGAACTCACTTATTTACATTCGGAATTTGATGTTGATTCGGAAACACGAATTCGCCTTCACAGCAGCCGCGCCATCGCAACACCCGCTTGAACAAAGTGGCCCGGAACGAAGCCCAAACGAGAGTTCATCGGACGGCATTGCCCGGAAGCTGCGTCCACACGCAGAGGCAATAAACATTTTCTGTGAAACGGTAGAGCGGATGGCCGAAGAAAATATGCTCAAGACTCACAAGTTAGAAGGCGCCCATTACTCAGCAATGAAGCAGCTCCGCGAAAAGATAATTGGCGTCACTTGCTAATCGCGGCAAAGAAATTTAGCGCGCACTGGCTTATTGATCCGTTAACCGTTCACCAGCCGGCAAATTCGCCGCCTTCCAATCCATGGCCATGCGGATGCGGGCGCGGCCGCTCGGATGATCGAAAAAGATAAATTCCTCCAGCGGCGTCGGGTCCAGTTTGCGATACACACCGAGTTTGAGCGCCACCTTCGCCATGCCGTCGGGCTCACGTGAGGTATTGATGCCAAAGGCATCGGCTTCTCGTTCTGTGGTGCGGACCAGGGTATTAAGGACCGGCGTGGCCAAAAACAAAAGCGTACTGCAAATCAAGGCGAGCAATGGAAGCCCGGCGGGATCGCTGATTCCTTGCACGCCCCAGTTTTTGCCCCATCGTTTTACTGCCCCGTCAAAAAGAATTCGAGTCAACCCGAATCCAACGAGAACAAGAATCCCAAGGTATGTGAGCAGCTTGCCGCCGTGGTTGAGAATGTAATGGCCCATCTCGTGTGCCATGACCGCGCGGATTTCAGGAAGAGTGCATTGTTTTAGCAGGTTATCGTTCAGAGCAACTCGCGTTGTGCCGAGTAACCCGGAGACATTCGCGCTCACACGCGTGGTCTGACGCGACGCATCCACTTCGAAGACCTGTTTGACTGGGATTTCATTCGCTTTCGCCATCGCCAGAATGGGATCTCGAATCCGTGGATCGGTTAACGGTTTGTACGTGTTGAAAAGCGGTTCGATGTAAACCGGAGCGATGAGCACCAGGATTCCGCACCAAAAAATCACGACGAGAGTTCCCCAAATCCACCATGTCGCCGGTGCGTGACGAAACACTGCGTATAGAATTACTACCAGGAATGTTCCGCCGATCAGCGCTAACGCCAGGCCGGTTACTTGTTCCCCAAACCAACCCGTGAAAGTTTGGGTCGCCAGCCCGTATTGATGTTCGCGAAAAAAGCTTTGGTACAAGTTAAGCGGAAAACTCAACGTAAAGACCAAGAGCCCATAAACGATCGCATAAAACGCGACCTGGAGATTCTTGATATTCGTGATGCGTTCGGAAACATCGCGCAAGCGCGCCGAAAACCGTGAGCCCAACAAAAGGATCGAAATTGCAGCCGCGAGGAGAAAGTTCCAGAGAATTAACCAATAGCCGCCTTCAAAGTAGGCATCCGATTTTTCTCGTTGTGTTCGCGGAACACTGTCCAGCCACTTCCGCGTAGCTGCTGCCGGATCAAATGAGTCCACCTGTCCCGCTGTGCCAGGCGAACTGGAGATGATACCTGTCACTGGAGCACCCGGTTCGGGAGAGCCAACTTTTTCAGACACCGACGCCGACGTGTGTGCCGATTCGTTCTGAGCGAAAGCCGGCATTGCAATCAATCCGAAAATAATTACGAGCAGGACCGGATGCAGGTGCTTCATCCGCTCATATTATAGAATTAAAGCTGGGAATGCCTCAATAAGCTGGACTACCGGCGACGCGCATTGGAAAATGCGTACGTGAAAAAGCTTGTGTCGCTGGCGTGCGTGTTCTTTATGGGTTCGTGCGTTCCGGGTACTCTGTTAGCACAAACGCCTTCCGAGGATACCGAACGCTATGGCCCGTATCCTACAAATTACAAAGAGATCGTGATGAGATGGCTCGATACACAGTTGATAGACTCGGGAAGTGCCCGCATCGAGTGGAGTGGCGATCCAAAGCCCGCCAATCTGGGAACGGCGGACAAACCGCTTTTTGGTTACCTCGTCAATTTCAAGGTGAATGCCAGAAATCGCTTTGGGGCCTATACGGGCATGCAAAGCCATGGCGCGCTAATCCGTAATGGCCAGGTGATTAAGGGCCTGGGATTCGGCTATTAGCAGACAATTCTAAACAAAATGAAAATAAAGTCACAGTTGAAATCATCCGGCCAAATTCTGGTCATTGTAATTATTGTATTGGTATTGCTCGGGATAGGATATTGGTGGCTCGACTCCAATAAACGGCAGATGGCGCGAGAAGGGAACCAATTCGGGAGACAGGTGATCCAGGAGCTTATCGTGAACCGGAACGTAAAATTTTTTGGCGACCATTTGAGTCCCTCTATGCGCCTCCAATACCCGCCTTCGGCGCAGCAGGATCTTATGACTCAATTGGCCAAACTTGGGACGCCGCTCTCTCCGCCAAACATCGAAGGTGAGATTGTCTTTCAGTCACACTTTTTTGAACCGAACGGCGTGTTCCATGCGCACATTAATTATCCGACCAGAGGAGCAGACATTAATGTCGCTGTTTCGCATCCAGTGGGCCGCTGGCAAATTGATGAGCTCACATTCGCAGCCGAGATGCCGCGATAAATTCGTTTCGTACCTCCCGCGATTTTGACGGGACATGCGCGAATTATTTAAGACAGCAGGATATCGAGCGAATCGAGACAGATTTGCGACCAGGTCTCCAGGGAATCACGCCGGGCTGTTAGCTCGTCCTTGGTCAGAAATGACACGCTCGTGATCATTGCCTCGCGTTTCTGCACGCGCGGTTCGCTCAGCTTGAAGACGTGAACAATTCCCAGGTGGACGCGCCCGACGTCGTTGGAGTCGTCATTTAACAGCGCCACGACTCTATCTTCAAACGGTGTCTCAATCTTGATTTCCTCGTTTACTTCACGTTCGACGCCGGCGCGGTACGCATGCTCATCTAGTGCAAAGAGCGACTCATCGGTTTCGTTCATGTGGCCTCCGATCCCGATCGACCCTTTAGCTACCAATCGCTGTTCGCCTGCCTTTTTCCCTCGCACATAGTGAATTACGGTATCTCCGTGAGAGATTAATGAATAAGGGATAATTTGTTTGTAGGCCGGGTCGTTCTCAGCCTCGGGCCGCGGAATAAAGAAATTGTTTCCGCGCGAAAGTATCGCCTTCAAATATTTTTCAGGCTCGAAATTCAGTCCCTGAAAATCGCCCAGCTCATCGAACAAGCTGCGCCTGATTACCAAAATGTTTTCGATCGGCGCCGCCATTAGATGCAAAGGCCGGTCGTCAATATGATGGAAGCGTAGAATTCCGGATTATTTTCCAGGAGATGTTTCGCCTCGCCCAACATGACAATGATGAGTCAAAACGAATAACTAACGCCGACCTGCGGGCCGAAAAGATTCAGGCTGGGATTGGGATCTGTTTGTCCCCCGTTGGAGAGATGCTGATAAAGTGCTCCGACGCTGATCTTCCAATGATCGTCCACGAGATAAGAAATTCCGGCCGCCGACATGATATTGAACGTAAAATCCTGTCCCTGGCCTCCCGGAACTTCCGCGTGACTGTCGATCCATCCTAAACCGAGTCCACCGGAAAAGTACGGAACGAAGCGGCAGCCCGGTCGAACAAAGTTGTAACGCATTCCCACATTAAAGCCGAAATAATGGTTCTCGATTCCGCGAAAAATCGGTTCGGCTATGGCGCTAAAATAAAATTGGTTGTAGCCCCGCAGCCAGATGTCACGGCGTACAACTCCCCAGCGGACGCGTGCCGTAAGTAATTCGGTGCCGACCTGGTAATCCTGCGGCGGATTTATTGCGCCAAACAGATATCCGGACTCCAGCGCGAATTCGAATCGTTGGGGATTCAGTTCGTCGGTCACCGCCGCGGCAAGAGGCAATTCCGTTCCGCCGAACGCTTGCGAGCAAAAGAAAGCAATCGCACAGGCAGTCAAAGTGCGAAGCGGTTTCATTCAGCGCGGCTACGATAAGGAGGGTTGATCGGATTGCAATTTGTAGCGACGCGCGCCGGGTTGTCCGCACGCTGCAGCGCAGTCTGCCTACCCGACAAAGTCGACGAGATCTGGTGGTAATGGACTAATCCATTCACGTTCGCCGGCGATTGCCAGTTTGGCCGAATGCAAAGCATGTCGCGGCAGGAGGAGGTGATGTTCGAGGGCAGAAGTCCATCCCGTTTCTATGAACCGGAGGTAATGTTGGTCGTCAGGGCCGTAAATCTTGTCGCCGACGATAGCATGCCCCAGTGACGCGAGATGCACACGGACTTGGTGCGTTCGTCCTGTATGTGGCACTGCCCGGATCAACGCGAACTTTTCAGCTTCTGGAGTACCGGCTCGTGACAGATCGTCCCCGGTATGAGGGAGCGCCTGTCGCGATTGAAGAGATCGGACGAAACGGCGTTGAACATGGAATTCAGTCTGCGCCGGGGAACCGGATGGATGGATCGTTTGTTTTAACCAAATCGCTGAATGTTGATGCTTGCCTTGTCTCGTCAGGGGCGCGTCAACGAATCTGTTTTCCCAGTCGGGCCAACCCCAGACAGTAGCGAAATATTCCTTCTGTAGCTGTTGCTGTTGCATCAGCAAGCCGAAGCGGCGTGCGACATCTGCCTTTTTTGCGACCAGGACCAGGCCGCTGGTCTCTCGATCCAGCCGGTTAATGATGGATACCTGCCCACCCGCAGCAATCTCGAACGCGAAAAGTTCGCGTAATTCGTGCCACAAACTCCGCCTGCCATCCGGTTTCGTGGGATGAATCAGGAGAAATGGGGGTTTATCGACTACGGCGTACTCGTCCGTTTCATCGATGATTTTGAAATCACGTGATGGCGACAATTCAACCATTTCGTTGGACAATAGCCACGATTGCCTTGACCTCATTCCCAAAACTGCTTTACCTAGCGTCTTCAACTTTTGACTTTTGACAGGAGCACGTGGTGGAACCCAAAGACATCAAAGAAATCAAGACGATCATCGATTTGATGAAGAAAAATGACCTTTCGGTCTTTGAGATCGAAAAGGAAGGGTTCCGTTTGAAGCTTCAAAGAGGTTCCACGGGACAGGCTGCCGCGGCAGCGCCATTTCTGCCTGGGGTTGCCCCGAAAGCAGGCACGACAGCTCCCGAAACTTCAGCAGTTACGCCGAAGGCGATCGAAACCGTTTCACTTCGGGAAATTGTCTCGCCGATGGTAGGAACGTTCTATCGCGCGGCTTCCCCGGACGCCTCGCCTTTTGTTGACGTTGGAAAAACCGTTACGGAGGAAACAGTAGTCTGCATCATTGAGGCGATGAAAGTGATGAATGAAATCAAAGCAGAAACCAGCGGCGTCATTGCTGAGATCGTGGCTGAAAACGGTAAGCCGGTGCAATTCGGTCAGGTGCTTTTCAAAGTCCGTTAGGACAAATTTGTCAGGGCGCGACCGACGGGCGCGCCGGAATCGCGCGCCTTATGTTCGAGAAAGTTCTGGTTGCCAATCGCGGTGAGATCGCGCTGCGCGTGATTCGCGCTTGCAAGGAACTCGGAATCCGAACGCTAGCTGTCTATTCCGAAGCGGACATCGATTCGCTGCACGTGCAGCTGGCGGATGAATCTATTTGTATTGGCGCCGCGCCTAGCACGGAAAGCTACCTAAAAATCGACCGCATCATGAGCGCCGCTGAGATTGGTGACGTTGATGCGATTCATCCCGGCTATGGATTTCTCGCCGAGAACCCCCATTTCGCGGAAGTTTGCGAAAGCTGCAACATCAAGTTCATCGGGCCTCCTGCACAAGCCATGCGAGCAATGGGCGATAAGAATGCGGCGCGCGCTGCCGCTCGAAAGGCCGGGGTGCCTGTGACGCCAGGAAGCGATGGAATAGTTGAAACGGAGAGCGACGCGATCAAGATCGCAAAGAAAATCGGTTATCCAGTGATGATCAAAGCGTCCGCTGGCGGCGGGGGGCGGGGAATGCGCATTGCGCACAATGAACCGAGCCTTCAATCAGCGTTTCATAGCGCTCGCCACGAAGCGGAAAAAGCTTTTGGAAACAACCAGGTCTATATCGAGAAGCTCATCATCAATCCACATCACGTCGAATTTCAGATTGTCGCCGACGGCCATGGGCACATGGTGCATTTGGGTGAACGGGATTGTTCCATTCAGCGGCGTCATCAGAAAGTGATCGAAGAGTGTCCGTCACCTTTCATCGGCGCCGGTCTGCGAAGGAAAATGGGGCACGCGGCGGTGAAACTGGCCAAGTCTGTCGGTTATGAAAACGCAGGCACCATTGAGTTCCTGGTCGATCACGAGAGGCACTTTTACTTTATCGAGATGAACACCCGCATCCAGGTCGAGCACACGATTACAGAGGAAGTTTACGGATGCGACCTGGTAAAGGAACAAATTCGTATCGCAGCCGGTGAACCGCTTTCGGATCACATTGCGCATGCGACGCCTCGGCTGCACGCGATTGAATGTCGGATCAACGCGGAAGATCCGGCCAAGGATTTTCAGCCGACGCCTGGGCGGATTGATTTCTATTATGCCCCAGGCGGACGCGGCGTTCGAATCGACTCGCATGTTTACACTGGTTACACCGTGCCGCCGTATTACGATTCATTGATCGGAAAAATCATCACCGTTGGTGCGACACGGATCAATGCCGTCGAACGGATGCGACGCGCGCTGGACGAGTATTACATCACCGGTATTAAGACCACCGTGCCGTTTCATGCGGCCATTATGCGTAACGGCGAATTCCGCGCTGGGAATTACGATACCGGTTTCATCGAGCGAGTGATGTCTTCGGGACAACTTGATCTCACGTCACGACCGATTCGGCTGCGCGAATAAAGCGCGGCGCCCGTTTATTTTGCCTGGTAGCTGGAGCCGGCATTATGCAGTCCATCTGGCAAAAGCATGTGATTATTTGCCTGTCTCTGGGGTCGGCCGCCATCCCGGTGTACTTTCTTGATAAGGCGGCTATGGGCGGTGGCGGCGGTAACTGGATTGCTTTGGATTTCCGCGGTCTGCTTTTCTGGACGTACCTCGTGCTCCTCGCGATCGACGTGGTAGTCAGCTCAAGCGCGATCCTCTTGTTTCCTAAATCGCGAATTTTGCATATTCACGTCGCTTCATTCGTACTCTCGATAATTCTCCTCGTCGCTGGCTTTATCGTCTATTCGCAGTTACTGCGCGCAGAAAGCATTTCCACAACAGTTGCGAAATGCGTTTTAAAGAAGTCTCGGATTTCACTCCATTAGCAATCTCAAAGAAGCAACGGTGAAGTTGCTTACGCGATGCTCAATTCGCGACCGAAGCTTCGGTTCCTAAACCTGAACAACGTCGGACGGGACAGGAATCGAACCTGTACCACCCGGTAAACAACCGATTGCTCTCGCGATTAAGCTACCCGTCCATTCCGTAGAGTGGAGGAGGGGCGGCAATCTACCACCAGTGACATGGAGTTCTATCGGAGTTTTCGGTTGCTGAACGAATTTGAGATATGAAACAGGCGGGGGCGGGAATCGAACCCGCGAATAGCGGTTTTGCAGACCGCGACCTTACCACTTGGCTACCCCGCCATTTGTGCGAGCAATGAGCGTAACGTGGGAGTACAAGGTGTCAACGCGGCGAAGCGATTCGTTTTCGGAGATGCGAGTACGGCTTGGCCGTCAGCGCGATCATCATCGATTCGACAGTGAAACTCTTCGCTGGCAGGCATTGTCGCGTCTATCTTGC
>DASREH010000005.1:0-11876 GCA_035652195.1 Candidatus Udaeobacter sp.
AGCCACCGGCCGTAAGGCCAGCCTCTCCAGAGTTCAGGGTTTGTCCGATCTAAATCTTTGAATTCAAAGAAGATCGACAGATAACGCACAATTCAATGTTTGCTGACTATTACCATCGACGGACTCCTCAAAAGAAGTCCACGACCAAATTGTCAAAGATCCGCACTTCCCCAAGTACAAAGAAAACCCGACCCTCGCCAATGTGTGACCAAGATCGGCTTGTCTCAAGCCAGGAGAAGAACACCAGCCCCTCGCAGGAGCCAGTCCGCTTTCGCGGGATTCTCAAGATAATAGCTTCCGGTCGGTCGTCAATAGGAATTTTTGCGCATTCTAGAATTTATCGGACGCCGCATTTGATAGCCTCCCTCACCGAGCCGGGATTGTCCTCTTTGAATGAGCGTACCCCATGCCGGCGCCTCCGCCGCCCTTTTGATTACGTACTTGATATTGAGTGACGCCGGACGGTTTCCATACATCTTCTTCGTCGTGCCACTTCGCACAGCCCCGATCTTTTCCGTCGCTTTTTGGGAGCGAAAATTGTGTTCACCAACGAAGAACACAACCTTCTCCACAAACTGAAACGCATGTGAGAGCATCAATTGCTTCATCTCGCGGTTGTGCCGGCCGCCCCAATATTTTCGCGCTAGGAACGTCCACCCGATTTCGATTTCTGATTTTCCTGGATCGTACCCATAGAATCGCGTCGATCCGATGATCTGTTGAGACTTGGTATCAACAACGACAAATGCTCCACCGGATTCCAGCGCGCCTTTGAAGAAGGTTTTGAATACTTTTTCTTGGTAACGGTCGCTCTCGGGATGCTGTTTCCAGATCAGCGGATCAGACGCGGCTTTGAAAAGATCATCCCAATGTTCAGGGGTGAGGGGACGAAGCTCGACGAGATCGCCTTTCAAATGTGGTTGAAGCTGGAAAGACATTCGAATCAGGACGCATGTTAACTGCAAGGCGAGCGAAGACCACTCATTAGATCGCGCGAAATCGGTCGGGCATGTGACACGATTTCGCCGAGGAACCGTCGATACCTTAGTAAGTGAACGATTGAAGTTCCCGCACGCGCGAATCCGGGCCGTCTACGAAACCGGTCCGATTGCTCGGCTTCAATGCAATGTGTGCGGGAATCACATTTCCGACGTTTGAGAAATTAAAACCGTTAAGGGATTCAACGAGATTACCGGCGCCGTCATAAACGTGGATGCTGCTCCCGCTGGCCGCGGTGCTCGAGTTCGGCTGTGCCACGAGGAAAAGGTGATTTATCGGATCCCACTCAACATCAGCCCCGCTGAAAAATTGATTCGTTGCGCCGGGAAGCGGCTGACTAAAACCGGATTGCGTAGCCAAATCATAAAACTGCACACTGAAATCGATCTCGGTCGTGGTGCAGACCGTGCCTGTCTTGGGGTCGACTGCGAGACCGTTTACGTCACCGAGTCCTACGCCGCGGAATTTGGTGAATGCGCCTGACGCGAGATCAACCAGAGCAATGAATCCTGGGACAAAAGGATTTCCAAGCCTGGCATGCCCTAGCACGGCCCGATTCATTTTACTGTCATATGCGAAGCCAGGATCAGCGCCCGAAGTAAAATCTTGATCCGTGATCTGGCACATCGGACCAAACGTGTTGGTCCCGACATTCGAGCGAAACACAAGCGGGATGAAGTCGCCGCTGACGTCCATAGCGTACGCGGCAGCGTCAGGAGAGCCGAGCATTCCTTTTACTTTTGTAATGATGTGTCTTTGGAGTGGAGGACTCCAGGGTCCATTAAATCTACTGGCGTTGAGCGGATTGATAACGCGAAAGGTGCGCCGGACGTGAAGAAAACTGATCTCTCGCTCGCGTTCGACGAGTCCAACGGAATCGAAGACTCCCAGTGTCACAAAGTCTACTTGTCCTTGTGCCATTGTAAGGACATCGATGATTTCCCCTGTGGTTTGATCGAAGGTCTCGACCGCAGTGAAGTGTGTGCCGTCGCGGAGCGTCTGGGACTCGCTCAAGACTCCTGTATTGCCATTCAGATCGATGTCGAATCCAAAGATCTGGCCACCAAACCTGCTACGCACAATTACGCTGCCCGGACCGGTCGTAGTTTCTCGCCCAGCTTGGCCGAACATTTGTTGTGCGGTGACGAGACAAAAGATGCACACCGCTGCATAAAACCTTTTCATCGGATCAGTATCTTTCCCGCTAAGGTGATGTCTCAATGACAAGTTCGTAACAGCTTTGTTACGTGCCTCGCCGTGGCTCTCAGATTCTGCTGGCAGATCAATCACGAGGGAGTGGCAAAGCTCGTTCCACTCATTCTGAACATCGAATCCGGCTAAGCTCCGGAGGCGCGGTAATGATCCACAACGGGATAGGTACGCGCGACCAGACCGAACACGAGCGCGGCGAGGAATGCAAAGAGTGCAAAGAAGAACATTTGAAACGCGGTCGCGCCAAAGCCGGTCGACGCGATGAATTTTGTGACTGCGTCATTCTGCACGCCGGCGTTTGCCACCAGCACCCAAAGGTTCCCGATTGTCACCGACAAATTCCAGAATGCCATGATCGCTCCTTTCATCGAAAGCGGCGCCTGGCTGTAGGCGAATTCGAGGCCTGTAGCTGCGACTAACACTTCGCCGAACGTCAGAAAGACATACGGAAGCACTTGCCACGTAATCGTGAACGCATGGCCGCCGTCGAGAACCAACTGCATCGCGCCGACTATGATCCAGGAGACCCCTGCAAATGCGATTCCTGTGGTCATTCGCCGCAGTGCCGTGGGTTCATATCCCAACCGCCTGAGCGCTGGATAAAGGAGAAGATTATTGAACGGTATGAGCAGCATCACCAGCGCCGGATTCAACGCTTGCATCTGTGCCGGCTGAAACCAGGTCGGTTTTGTCATGTCGTTTGCCTGCAACACCCATGTGGACGCTTTTTGGTCGAACAAGGACCAAAATGGCGTAACTAGCGCAAAGAGCACCAGTACTCGCAGAACCGAACGCGCACCGTCGATCGCTTCGATTGGATGTTGGTTCCTGATGTTGTCGAGCTGCAGCCAAACGCCGAGACCGCCAAACGCAATCAGAGCGACCAATGCAACGCAGGCTGCGATAACGAATCCAAACCTTGGCGCGAACACGAAAGATCCAATCGCGATTAAGACGCCGACCGCTGCAAGCAACAGGCCTTGTTTACCGGAAAAGAGTGCGCTGCGTGAAACGCGCAAAAACGAATGAGGGTTCGGCGGCGAGGGGGGAATCATAACGTATTGTTTCCGTCCCAACCACAGGATGGCTGTTGAGATGAACATCAACATGCCAGGAACTCCAAACGCAAATGCCGGGCCCAAATGCCGGAGAAAGATCGGCATCAACAGCGACGCAAAGAACGAGCCGAAGTTAATGATCCAGTAAAACGCATCGAACACTACCTTGGCGCGATGTTTGTTGGTCTGGTCGAATTGGTCGCCTACAAACGAGGCTACGCACGGTTTGATCCCGCCTGAGCCCAGCGCGATCAGCGCGAGTCCCATATAAAATCCGAGGCGATGTGTAACAAACATCGCCAGACACGCCTGGCCCGCGCAATAGACCAGGCTCAGCCACAGGATTGTGTTGTACTTGCCAAAAAAGCGGTCTGCGATCCAGCCGCCCAGCAGCGGAAAAAAATAAACACCAATAACAAACGTATGAAAAATGTCCTTGGCTCCCCGGGCGCGCTCTGCTTCGGGTAAATAAAGGAGCAGCGAGGAGACGAGGAAGACCGTCAGGATGTTGCGCATCCCATAAAAACTGAAGCGCTCGCATCCCTCGTTGCCGATGATGTAACGGATCTGTCGGGGAATGGGCGCATCCGGAATCGGAGCGCCAGCAGTCGCGTGCAGAACTTCCGGCTCGGCTGCTTCCTTCACCGGACCGACCGTGGCTAGAACACTGCCGCTGCGCAACTCCAATCTGAAGTCCCCGGCCTTGGCGGTTCGTCGAAGCTACACCAGCGCAATCTCGGAATGAGTTTTGGCTGGCAAGAGGTCAGACGCTTGGCTAGAAAACTCACCCGATGACTCAAACCGTCATCACGATTTGGTGGTCAAGTCGAAACATGCATAGCAGGAAGTTCTCCCTGGTTGTCCTGGTCTCCGTGCTACTCATCGAATCCACTCAGACGAACGAGTTGATTGCCGCCAATATGCGCAGCTTTATTGAAGCGGTCCGGCGCAAGGCCGCTGTCGTGTACGTCGGTTCCGTGAAAGAAGTGCGTCTGGTTCACCGAACGAAATTCGATATCAAAGCACGAGCCGTCGTAGATGTATTGGCCGTGGCGAGAAGCGCGGGGTCGAACGCTGGTCAGGCAACTCTCGACTATTCCAGCTATGACGATAAAACGCCGATGCTCGCAGGCGGCCCACAATACCAACTGAAGCCAGGCGCTTACGTTGTCGTCTTTGCAAACTCCTTCGCGAGCGCAATTCCTCCTGGATATCTTCTTCAAGGTACGCGCCAGGAATTGCTGCAGCGTGTTGAAAGTCTTCGTGACGCTCTCAATCGCATGTCGCCGGACAAACTGAAGGTAAATGAGATCAACGAGGAAGATCGGCGTGTTCAGCTTGCATTGTATGAAAAACTTTGCACCGAGCTTCGTACACCCAAATAGTTATGTTATCGGGAGAATCAACATGAGCGCCGAACGTATCGAGAAAACCAAATTAACCGTTGCTGCGGCCGACCATATTCCAGCAGAGAAGAAAGCAGAACTCTCAGCGACCTTGTCCAAACTGCAGCCGGCGCTGGCGGAAATTTCCCAAACTCATCAGGAGCATGCTGAGACGATTGCGCGACTGGTCGAAGCGTCCGCGCATGAAGCGACGCGTCAGGAGAAACACCCTGAACGTTTAACAAAACTTTTGCAGGAATTGAGAGAGTCCGCGCAAAAATTTGAAGCGTCTCATCCGCGGTTCGCTGCGTTTGTCACCGAGTATTCAACGCTGTTGAGCGCGCTGGGTATTTGACCGAGTCCGTCAGCTAATCATCGAACACGGTTCTTTGAGCTAATCCTCGTCCGCACGCGCAGAAACGAGGTTCAATCCACAAACTGCGCTTAGGTGCGTTGTCGCCTTCCTGCATTCCAGCTATAACTCAGGGCCGCGGGAGCGGTGTTGGCCGCGGCCTGGGCGTTGCTCTGGGTCTTGGCGTTGGAGTTGGCCTGGGTGTCGATGTAGGCGTGGCAGAGATGGTCGGCGTTGGGGTGGGGCTTGCTGGTGGAGTCACCGTCGGCGTCACGGTCGCCGTAGGTGTTGCACTTGCGGTCGGAGTTGCGGTTGCTGTTGGACTCGGAGTAGGCGTTCCTACTGGTCCGCCGCTCACATTTTTAAGAAGAACGATCGCATTATGCAGTCCGCTTGGAGGAAGCCCAATGGCTGCGGCGACATCGGGCCGCCCGTCACCATCAAAATCAGCCATTGTTCCCAACTGAGGCGTGTTACCAATGCCGTAGCGTTGGTGTGGTTGCAAGCCGCCGTCAGCGTTGCAAAGAAACATCGACATGTCGTTCGATGCGTAATTGAGTACGACAAGATCGGGCGTTCCGTCGTCATTCATGTCACCCGCTTCGAGATCGTCGCTGATCCGAAGATTTTCCAACACGCTCGAACCGCTCTGTGTTTGTACTGCCTGGAATGTTCCGTTACCATTGCCCAGTGCAGTTCCAATTAGCTCGGTGCCGAACGCATCTTGCTGCAAAATCATCCCGAGATCGAGCAAGCCATCCCCGTTGAAATCCGCCATCGTAAATTTGTACGGCGCGGTAGTACTTATAATGGGAGGGCCGAACGTGAGATTGCCGTTGCCTGGAAACACGCCCATGCCATCGGACAGAGCGGTTATGATGTCGATTTCGCCATCGCTGGTAACGTCTGCTAAGGCCACGCCGTGAGGCAACCTGCCGGGCAGGACAATGTCGGGCATCCGAACAAAATTCTGGTTTCCGTCATTCCGAAAAACAAAGATGTGAGCATCTGTTGCCACACAGGTTTCTTCTTCAGTCAACACGATGTCACGATCGCCGTCGCCATCGAGATCGGCGGCATCAATACTGCCCTCGCCGCATGAGAAAACTTCGGTTACCACTGTCGGAGCGAAGGTTCCATTTCCGTTGTTCAATGCCGTGCCGAAATGGAATGAAGGGAAGTTGCCGTCCGGAGCAAAGATCATATCCACGAAGCCATCCCCATTGATGTCACGGAGTTTCATGTCGGCGAAGTTCCGGGCCGGTGTGTAATCAATGGCGGGAGCGAATGTTCCGTCGCCATTATTCTTCAGAATCTTCAATAGCGGATCGTTCGAGGCGATGTCGAGCTCGCCATTTACGACGACGTCGATATCGCCGTCATTGTCGATGTCTGCACTTTCGATCGCGTCAGAGAGCGATGCGACTTCGTAACGGGTCAGCACTGGAAACGAACCATTTCCCAGGTTTTCATGAATCGTAATCGCGGCTGAAGAGTTCGCTACAGTGATGACATCGCGCTCACCGTCTTTGTCGAGATCAACAATGGCCACATCGAATGTTTGTTGGGACGCCTCGTAATATACCGGCGTGTTGAAGCCCCCGGACCCATTGCTGTTCACAGTAACGAAACCTTCGATCGCCCTTCCGGAAGGCACCGCGGCCACGATGTCAGGGAAGCTGTCATTATTGACAAATCCGGTGGTCAGCTCTTTTGGATGGGAAGTGAAGTCAGCGAATAAAATTATCTCAGCAGACCCAAAAGTACCCGTTCCATTATTTCGCCGGATCGTCACTGCTCCGTTAACGACGGAACCGTTCTCGTACACTCCGCCTCCGATGAGATCGAAGTCGCCATCGTTTTCCAGATCGGCCAGTGCCACCGCGGGTGAACCGGCGAAGCTGTCAGGGGCCGCGTCGTACACCACTGGCGCGGCGAAGTCGCCGTCGCCGAGATTGATTAGCACAGCAAGGCTGGCGGCGAACCCGACGCCTGTTTGTCCGCCAGCAACAACGTCTAAAACTGTGTCGCCATCGACATCGCCAGCGGCCACTTTTTCGGCGCGGTTTGTGGTGTTGAAATTGACCGGGGGCAGGAATCCCGCCTGTTGGCCGGTCAATCCGTTGTGGCGCAAAATGGAGATGGACGAAGCGCTCGTGTTTGCCGTGACCACGTCCGGGTTGCCGTCACCTGTAAAATCAGCGATCACGATTCCGACCGGACCCTGTCCACTCGAAAACTCAACCGGGGCGACGAACGTGCCGTCACCATTATTGCGCCAGACCTTGATTTTGGTCATCTGATCGAAATCGCCGCGGATGGTTGCGAATGCATCCAAGTCGCCATCGGAATCGAAATCCGAAAGCGCCACGTCTCCGACTACTTCATTTAGCGGCGTCGGGTAATATACTGGCGCTGCAAACGTTTGGTCGCCGTTATTCTTCAAAACCGAAACACCGGGCGAACCGAAAAAATTGTCGCCGACGAGAATATCGAGATCCTCATCACCATCCAGGTCGCCGACCGCAAAAGAACTCGGACCGAAACCGGTATCAAAAGTGCCTGTGTCGAATCCTCGCCATGGTGCTTGAAACAAGCCCTGCAGAGGAGACAATGCGACCGCTTCAGAGGTGAGACCCGGAGAGGGTGGTAGAAAGGCAAACGTTGACCTGGTTTGCGCGTTCATTTTCGCAGGGACGCTGGCCAAAAGGATACCGACCAAAACCACAAATAAACTGGTAATAACAACTAGAATAAGCCGATGAATTCTTTTCATAGTTTTCTTCCAATCTTGACGTCAAGATCGTCATGCACATTGCCAAACGTGCTACGCCTCCCTTGTCTTTGTGTGGGCAGATCTTGGCGCGAAGCACGAATCGTTTTCACAATTATGTCTCCCAAAGTTCTACGGATTTTCTGCAACCAAAATTGCAACCGTTTACTCCTAGAGCCCTAACGAAAAGGTTACGCCACTGTTACCAAATTAATTGCGCGGCATTCCTCCTGCGCTCCTCAGTCATGCAGGCACCTGTCACGTTTGCGCGTTTGCCTGGCAGCCGGCGCCTAGCGGCGTCGGCTAACGACAAACCCAGGAATCCTGATGAAACAGTCGTCGCCGCGAACTAATTTAAGCACGGTCCGAAAGAGACACGTTTACCCGTTAGGCTTGTTATTTGGGATTGTCTGCGACGACGGAATCGATGCGTCAATCGTCACCCACGGCAGTTTGTCTTCGAGAAAAATGATCCTCTGCGGTGGGAACGGAGTTGGATCGTCCAGTGACGCAATCGCCAGGTCAATGTTCTCAGAGTCCTCACTGTCTTCGAAGAACAAGTGAGTTCCGCAACAGGCGGCGAACGATCGAATCCGGCTTGCATACGAAACTTTGCGCGGCTCACCTTTGGTCACGACCAGGTCCTGGCGCGGAACTGAACCCCATTGGACATAAGGTGCCCCCGCGCTTCGTCGGCAATCGATGCAATGACAATCGACCAACGCAAACGGCCGACTTTTCAATTGGTACCGCGTCCCGCCGCAAAGACATCCACCAGTAAAGTCCATAAAAGTCGGTTAATGCATTTTACACTCAAATTCATCTTCTTTCACAAGCGTTCTCCGAACAGGTGCAAGTAGGTTCAGCTCGGGACAGCGCTAGTTTAACGCGACCTTTTATTGCTCAATTGCTACTGACGAGGTTGCGGTTGAAGAACTCAGCGATTGCTTTGTCCGCACGGACGCAATCGCTCGGAGTTCGTGAGTTTTGTCCGGGGATCAGATCGTGGCCAAATTAAGAGCTGGCCGATAACGCAAACTGCGGCAATCGATTCGCGTGGGAAATCTTCGAAATACCTCCGGTCATCGGCAGGTCTTCCGGGAGCACCAAAGCTCCAACAGACTTGGCCCGCCTCCCGACACTGGACTTGTTGAGACAAAATGTAATCACCACAAGTAACGACGTCGTTACTAATTTCGCCTGGTGAGAAAAGAACGCGATCTAAGGCTCATTCGATTTTCTATTTGATGAACCTTGGATCGGACAAGCTATGAAAACCAATCATACCCAACAAATCAGCTCAACGGAAATTAATGCCAGGCACACGGCGTTGCCGTCTTATTGCGTAATTGCAGCTATTGTCATCGTTCTGTTTCTAGTCGCGCGTCAGCGAGTAGACGCGGCGCCGGGGGACCTGGATCTCACATTCGGTGACGGCGGTGTTGCATTTAACGGTTTCTCGCAAAACACCGACCTTGCGTATTCCATAGCGGTGCAAGCGGATGAAAGGATCGTCTTATGTGGGCAAAGCGGGGTTTCTCCGAACCTTCATTCGGCCCTTGCGCGCTATAATCGCAACGGACGCCTCGATTCAACCTTCGGCACAGGCGGCAAGGTAGTTGTCATCTTTAACCCCGTCAGTGACTACTTGTACGCCGTCGCCATTCAATCGGATGGCAAGATCGTAGCCGCCGGTTCGGCGAACACCACGGCTTTTCTTCTCGCCCGCTTCAACGCAGATGGAAGCCTCGACCGGTCGTTTGGGACGAATGGCAGTGTTGAAACTACGTTCGGGGATCGGAGCGCCGAAGCCAGGGGTATTGTCGTTCAAGCTGATGGCAAAATCATCGTCGTCGGCGTAAGCGGCGCGGGGTCTTATAGCGAGCTCAACAATTTTGTTCTGGCCCGGTATAATTCTGATGGAAGTCTCGACCAAACTTTGGGTTCCGGCGGCAAGGTCAAGACACATTTTCCAGGCGTAGATAATACGGGCTCAGCGGCGACTTCTGTCGCCTTACAACCTGACGGCAAGCTGGTCGTCGGTGGTTATCGCAAGCAGAGCGACCGTACACCCCATGAATTTGCCCTGGCCCGCTACAACTCAAACGGCACGCTCGATTCCGGTTTCGGACAGGCTGGCAAAGTGATGACCAGGTTAGGTCTGGGTGACGCCTATTCTTTCAGCATCGCAATTCAGAGTAATGGCAGAATTGTGCTGGCAGGTTATTCCGCAACGACATTGGATCACGACTTTTCCCTTGTCGGCTACACCACAAATGGAACGCTTGATTCAACCTTTGGGAACGGCGGTATTGTTACCACGGATTTTTCCGGCGGCACGGATGACATTGCTTATGCCATGACGGTGCAGCCCGATGGCAAACTCGTCGTGGCCGGCCGCACTGGAGAATATCCCGAGAATGATTTTGCGCTTGCCCGCTACAGCAATAATGGCCAACTGGATCAAAATTTTGGGGCAGGCGGCAAGGTGATAAGTGACTTTAGCAGCATCGATGAGGCGTTTGGCGTCGCGATTCAAAACGGCAGGATTGTTGTCGCCGGCATCGCTTTTCCCAACGGCGCAAATCTCGATTTTGCTGTCGCGCGCTATCTTGCGCGTTAAGGACTGTCTAGACTTCGCAGAAAAGATTCAGGTGCCATAGCGCGCGCTGGAGCCCTCGCGGAATCCGTTACCGCCGCTCGCCAGAAACAACTAACGTACGATCGAAGAATTCTGCCGTTGCTTTGTAGACGCGGACCCAGTCGCTCCAGCGGAGGAGTTCGTGGATTTCATCGGGAATAATTAGCTCCTCGAACGCGACGTTTTTGCCGCGCAATTTTTCAACCAGATCTGTGGTTTGTTGGAACGGCACGTTGCGATCGTCGTCGCCGTGAACGAAAAGAACCGGAGAGCGCCATGAGGCAACACCGGCAACAGCTGACGATTTGAATGCCAGGTCGCGCGCTTCCTTTAGATCCGGCGCTTGGTCTATGTTTTCGGGCACCCACATTGGCAGAAAAGTGGCCCAATCGTGAACGCCGTGAAAATCAACTCCAGCTTTGAAAATGTCCGAGTTCCGCGCGAGCCCGAGCGCGGTCAGCGTCCCGCCGTAGGAGCCGCCCCAAAGTCCAATTCGAGCCGGGTCGACGTTGTTGAGTGTTTGCAAAAACTTGGCACCCGCGACCACATCCTGGTATTCGGAAGCACCACGCCAGACTGATTTTGGTGGTTGCCGAAATGCGCGACCGTACATGATGCCGAGCCGATAATTCACAGAGAGGACAGTGTACCCTTTGCTGGCGAGATACTGGTTCATCGCATAGGCGTTGTGATAGTACTCCATGTAATGAAAACCGAGCAGCATCTGCCGAATCGGTCCCCCATGCGTGAAGATGAGAGCCGGGCCGCGTTCTTTCTGAGCTCTCGGGGTGAACAGCTGGCCATGAATTTCCAGACCATCTGCGCTTTTAAATACAACCTGCTTTGGCGTGACCAGCTCTTTCTGGGGAAAGTTGGCTGGCAATACATTCTTCGTGAGCAAATCCGGCCCCGTACTCGTTAGGCGATAAGGCATGCCAGGCGAAGTAGCGGTCGAGCCAAGACATAACACTGTTTTTCCATCGCTTGTCTCGACTGGGTTCCACTCGATTGTTTCGCCGCGGCTCAGCGCTTCGGGGTGTCCGCCTGCAGGGCTAACTCGCCAGATGTGCCGGCGATCAACGTCATCCTGGTTCGACGTGTAAAGGATCGTGCGTTTATCAGCGCTTAAGCTCACTTCTTCCACATCGAAATTGCCTGGTGTAAGAAGCTGAGGAGCTCCGCCGGTTACAGCCACGGAGTACAGATGGTTGCGACCGTCTTTTTCGCTCGCGAAAATGATGCGGCCGGCATCGGTGAATTGCAATGATTGAAACGCAAACAGCGGCAGCGAATCTTCCATGGCGTTGCCGCCATGAAAGAGTTCGCGGCCTTCGCCGGTTTCTGCATTTGCAATCCAAAGCGCCCACGGACGCGGGAACTCCGGAATCAGCGGCCGCTTAAATTCCTTCCCGGGCTGGCGAATAAACGCGACCTGTTTGCTGTCCGGCGACCACAC
>DASREH010000006.1:0-12766 GCA_035652195.1 Candidatus Udaeobacter sp.
GCCGTTGAACACCTGCCCGGCGTCAGCAAGAGTGCAATCGAGACTCACGAGGACGTCGCCAAGGTTGCCTTTGCCGTGATCCTTTCCCTTGGCGCCATTGCTCTCGCTGGTCTGGCGTTTTTCCGTCGCCGGCCGATGCCGAAGTGGTTCGCGCTTTCAGCGCTGGCCTTGGCGATAGCTACAAGCGGGCTGCTCGTTTGGACTGCCAACCTCGGCGGCAAGGTGCGTCACAACGAAATCGGCGCCAGCGCCTCCACAATTGCTAAAGAACACGATTAAAGCAACCAACCGGAGGCCTAGGTTGGTTTCGTTAGTCTGATACTGTATCGCTGGTTCCGCGCTCAAAGAAGCTTGACAGAAACTCCGACGTCGCCTTACCACGAAGAATATCTATGAAACCAACCGACTTCAGCACTCTCGAAATGGTAGCTATATCGAGCCCCGACGACGCATCAATTAACTGGTCCGCTGCGTTTGCATGCTATGGCGGGCATGGCGCGGACGACACGGTCGTTGTTCCCTTCTCGATCGCCCCGGGCGGGCATCTGGGCTGGCACATCGACAGCCTTGAGGAGACACAGTACATCATCGCGGGCAGCGGAGAGCTGCAGCGCGACGATGGTTCCTCACCGGTTGGGCCAGGCAGCATCTTTCTACTGCCGAAGGATGTGCGGCACGACCTGCGCAATACCGGAACGGTTCCGCTGTTGGCCATCGCCTTTTTCTCTGGAGGATCGCTGACGCAGACGTTCGACAACATCATGCGTCCGACGAACACCCATTTTCTCAAGAGCCCGAATGTCACTGGCTAGGGGAGAACCTGACAGAATTCGCTCGACGAAGATCGGCAACAGTTGAAGGAGCGTGTTCGTTGCTCGTGTTTTCACGCGCCGGATTTTAATGTATCCACGATAGTTGAAAGTGAAGCAACGCGCGGTCACGCCAGCGATGGTTGAGATCTCTTTTGTTGTCCGCGGCATTCGATGATATCGCGAGACAAGATGTGCAATGAATCCAGCGTGACCATTAACCCGTTCTCGGTCTCGATCCCGGAGGAGACGTTGTCGGATCTTCGAGAGCGCATCCGCAATACTCGCTGGCCTCCTCGGGCACCAGGACATCCGTGGGATCGGGGCACTGACCTTGATTACCTTAAACAATTACTTGCCTATTGGGCTGACGATTTTGATTGGGGCGCACAACAGCGTGCTCTCAATGCGTTCCATCACTTCCGCACGGAGCTTGATGGTGCCCGGATCCATTTCGTTCACGAACGGGCGAAATACGGGGAAGGTGTTCCGTTGATTCTGAGCCATGGCTGGCCTAGCACGTTCATCGAGTTATTACCGCTGGTGCCGCTGCTAACCGATCCGCGTGCCCACGGAATCGATGGTCCGGCCTTCGACGTAGTGATTCCCTCACTGCCGGGATACGGGTTCTCCGAGCGGCCCGCTCATCGATGTGTGAACTACGAGTATGTAGCAGGGCTATGGCATCGCCTGATGCGTGGGTTGGGTTACAAACGTTACGGAGCGCAGGGTGGAGATTTCGGCGCTGGAATCGCTACATTTATGGCTCTGACAAATCCCAAGCCAATGATCGGTGTTCACCTGAGTAATCTGGAGATTGCTCCTTACACTGGACCAGGATCGCGGCCATTGTCTGGGGCGGAAAAAAGCTATCGCGAGGAGAATGCCGCTTTCTGGCAACAGGAATACGGCTACAAAGCAATCCAGTCCACAAAGCCCCAGACGCTTGCATATGGGCTGAACGAGTCGCCGGCTGGTCTTGCCGCATGGATCGTCGAGAAATGGCGCTCTTGGGCTGACTCCCGCGGTAACCTCGATGAGCGCTTCTCGCGAGATTTTTTACTGACTACCGTGACGCTCTATTGGGTAACGCAGACCATTGCATCGTCGATCCAGGATTACTTCGATAACGACAATCCGCGGTTTCGGATCACCCTGCGGCCAGAAGAGTTTGTTCATGTACCGACCGGCATCGCTCTTTTCTTTAACAATTTTGTCAAAGAGGGAACACCTCCCCGCGAATGGGCCGAGCGCCTGTACAACGTGCGGCGATGGACACCAATGCCGCGAGGCGGGCATTTCGCTGCAGCAGAGGAACCGGAGCTACTCGCTCGCGATATTGCGGCGTTCTTTGAGGGTTTATGACAGCGCAGAACGATAACCGTTCCGCGAGGAGGATACGGCATGGAACGCCTAACCATTCGCCGGAGCCAACTCCGAAAGCGTTCACTACCAGGCTGGCTTCATATCGAAAGTGAGCCGCGTGTATTTGCGGCGACACCGCGCCAAGCTCACTCCGTTTCCTTAGGCGATAAGTTCCCGCGAAATGATGATCGCGCTTAAGCAGCTCTCGGAGTGCCCAGAGCACACCGAAACCGTTGCGCATTGGATCTACGAAGAGTGGTGGAGTAAGCGATGCCACTCGCCCGAGGTTGTTGCCACCTGGCTGCGGACGCACGCGAAACTGGATACTGTGCCCTATAGCGTGATCGCCCTGACGAAGGGCGAACCAGTTGGAAGTTGCTGCGTGATCGAAAACGACTGCATTCATCGCCCGAAATATGCGCCGTGGGTCGCGGCAGTTTACGTCAGGCCGGAGTTTCGTCGCCGCGGGATTGCGTCGATGATTCTTCATGAAGCCGCTTCGATCGCTGCGCGAGCACGGATCAAAGGGCTTTTCATCGACTGCCTCGCCGTTACCGCTTCAGTTTATGAAAAGAACGGCTGGTCGATATACGAGCGCGAGGTCGGCGACAAAGAATCGGTCGTCATGCTTCGAAAAATTGAGTTTGCCTAACAAGCGCTGCAGGCGGTGAGCCCGGCGCGTGCTGTTACCTAACGCTGTCTTTGACGCCGGCGTCCGACCATTGCAATGAGGCGAGAAACAACGATGGCAATGTACATCACACCGCAGAACATCTCCAGCATGGTGAGCGAGCGCGCCATCGGCGCAGCGGGTGTGATATCGCTCAAGCCGACTCCGGAAAGGGTGCTGAAGCTGAGGAAAAGTAGTTCCAACCATGACCTTTGTTCCAATACATTTGGGGCAGTGCTGAAACTGCCGGGCACGAAGTATTGACAGACCGAATAAGCAAAAGCGAACGCCCACGCCAGCAGCGTAAACGTCGCTCCCGCCGCCAACACGTCATCCATCGTCACGTCAGGGTCGGCGAGCATGTAAACGATAAGTCCGATGGCCGCATAGAAGTAGAGAGCAGCTTCGAGGATGTCCGCGATCACGAGAATACCGGTGTAGCCTCCAAGCAGGGCGACCAGTGAAATCGTCACGGCGGGTAGCGCTAGTACCCATCCGATCCAGTTGATCAGGGGGCTGCGGAAAACGACCCAGAGCGCGAGCGCGAGAACCAGGTTACCAAAGACCACGAACCCGGCCCGTCCGGACTGGGTCCCTTCCATCAAGGGATCGATCACTACCGCAAGCAATTGGGCCGCCAGGAGCAATCCCGCCGGATGTGTGCGAAAGACGTTTAGTGCTGGAGCCGATGGCATGTGAAGAGAAATGTGAGAGCGAGAAATGATGCTGCCAGAATTTCTCAGGGCAGGGAATCGGAAACGGGACTGGACTCTCTGGGACAAAGGGGTGCGCCGAGCTGTTTGGCGCTTGCTTCGATTGAAAACCTGGACGGACGACGCAGGTTACGAATCTTTTGTAGCACGGTAATCCGATTCCCGGCCAAAGCCGGTGTGAAGAGTTTGGTGAGCTGCGTTGTCGCGCTTGCGCACTGAACCATAGGAGTGCTTGTTGTGTGAACCTTACCTTAGTCGATCCAATTTTATCGAACCAAATCAGTTGTAATGCCACCCCTTCGATATTCCATCAATGTCACATTAGACGGGTGCTGCGATCATCGTGGCATCACTCCGGACGAAGAGATGCACCGTTACCATGCGGAGAACCTCGCCAAGGCCGATGCTCTTATTTTTGGGCGGGTGACTTACCAAATGATGGAGGCTGCATGGCGGCCGGCAGCGCAGACGGGAGCGCGACCTGATTGGATGCAGCCTTGGATGCAACCCTTCGCGCAAACGATCGACGCTGCAAAAAAGTATGTCGTGTCGAGTACGCTGAACGGGGTCGATTGGAATGCAGAGCTCCTGCGCGGCGATTTGGGAGAGGCAGTTCAACGGCTCAAGCAGGAGCCAGGTAGAGGGCTTTTCGTAGGAGGCGTAAAGCTTCCGCTCGCGTTGGCGGAGCTGGGATTGATCGATGAGTATGAGTTCGTGGTGCAGCCGAGGGTGGCTGGCCATGGGCCGACGTTGTTCGCCGGGCTATCGAAGCATCTCGACTTAAAACTCATAAGCCGGCTGGAGTTCAGCTCGGGAGCGGTGGCGATGCGGTATAAGCCGAGGGATAGGCATTGGCACTGAACCCTATATTGTCCCATGCGGCTGAAAAACATGGCGGCTAACCAATTAATGGAGTCGACCCGGGAGCGTACGTTGTAACTTGCTTTTGCTTAGCGTGCATACCTATCCTGTTTCAGTGCACGCCCTCGCTCGTCGGATGCTCACTCTTTCTCGTTAGATCTTTAGATATCGTAGTATGAACGATCTTCGCTTCGCTGTCCGCCAATTGGTGAAGTCGCCCGGGTTCACTTTGTTGGCCGTTATCACCCTCGCCCTCGGCATTGGACTGAACACTGCGATTTTTTCGCTGATCAACGATCTCTTCCTCAAAGGTCTGCCGTTCCAGGAATCGGAGCGGGTCCTGCGCATCCTGACGAAAGGGAAGGACCGAACGGACGAATTCCAGATGTCGGCGCCGCGGTTCATGCTTTATCGGGATGGGCAGACGGTTTTCTCGGGGTTTGCGGCGGAAAATCAACAAGCCGCGACGGTAATCGGTTTGGGAGATGCGTTGTCTGCTCCGATTTTCAGAACGACGGCAAACTGGTTCGACGTGCTCGGAGTCCGCCCGATCATGGGACGAACTTTTCTGCCGCAGGAAGAAGAAGGCGCGGATGTAGCCATTATCACGGAGCGCTTTTGGAAAGGGCGGTTCGCCGGCAACCCGGAGATCATCGGGGAAACGATCGTGCTTGATGGCGTGGCGCACACCGTCGTGGGCGTGATCCCAAACATGCCTGTCTCGTGGACGGGAACACCAAATGCCAATATCTGGACGACCAAACCGATGGCGATCCCGGGCTTCTCGCATGAGAAGATGATGCGCGGGTCGACATTCCTTCGCGTGATCGGACGCTTGAAAGCGGATGTCACGATGGAACAGGCGAAGGCGGCGTTGGGCACTCTTGAGGACAATTACCGGTCGCAATTCCCCGAGAAAAGCGACGCGCAATTCCGCAACGTTATTAAGACGTTGCCGCAAGATGTGACGGAGAATTTGCGGCCGGGCTTTGCGACTCTGCTAACGGCGGTCGGATTTGTTTTGCTGATCGCATGCAGCAACGTGGCGAACCTATTGCTGGTGCGCTTCAGCGGGCGGCGCCGTGAGATCTCGCTCCGCCTGGCGTTGGGCGCAACCCGAGGAAGCGTGCTGCGGCTTTTTGTTTTCGAGAGCGTTCTGATCAGTCTGCTGGCGGGAATTCTCGGAGCAGTCCTGGCGTGGCAACTGGTGCCGCTCGTTCCCAAACTCGCAGCAAACTTTCTCCCGATCGAACAGGGAAGTGCAAGCGCGCTCTCAGTGCCGGTGCTCTTGTTTACGATCGGGCTTTCGCTGGCGACGGGATTGGCGATGGGTCTTTATCCGGCGTTGCAAAGCTCGCGCGCCGATCTCATCGATACGCTCAAGGAGAGCGGCCGAGGCACGCAAGGCAGTGTCCGCCAACAGCGGTTCCGCAAAATTCTAGTGGGCGCGCAGGTGGCGCTCTCGGTTACGCTTCTTGCGGGGGCTTCGCTGCTCATCACGAGTTTCCTGCGCCTGAGTCAACAGGATCCCGGTTTCAATGCGGGCGATCTCTGGATCGGAGTCACGCCCTTGTCGCGGTCCGAATATCCCGATGAGGCGAGCCGAACTCGTTTTGCTGAACAATTGCAAACGAGGTTGCGCGCGATTCCGGGATTCGAGGAGGTGATGTTGAGCACTACTTTTCCGCTCTTCGGCAACCCCGGCGCGACTCTCTACGCGCGGGCTGAAGGAAACGTGCCTCCGGTTGCCGAGCGAAAAGGCGCGCCCTCAAACGCTGTCATGCCGGGCTGGTTTCGCGCAGCGGGCATTCCATTGATCGCCGGGCGCGACTTCAACGAGCAAGACGTGCTCGAGCATCCGAACGTCATCATCATCAGCAAAGCGGGCGCGAAGACTGTGTTCGGCGACGAAAATCCGATTGGCAAGACGTTGCTGATTACGAACAGCAGCGTGCCGGCCGAGATTGTCGGCGTCGTAGGCGATGTGCGTTCGGTGCAATTGAGTCAGGCGAATAACATGGAATTCTATCGTCCGTTCGCGCAGGAGAATTCCCCGTTCCCCAGAATTGTGGTGCGCAGTCCGCTTCCGACGGAAACGATCACGCGCTCAGTGAAAGACGCCTTGCGCGGAATCGATCCGAGCCTTGCCTTAACCTGGCCGCAGCCATTCAACGAGATCATGGCGCAGGCACTCGGCCAGGCCAGGCTATTGATGGTGTTGTTAGGCGCATTCGCCGGGATCGCGCTTTTGCTCGCGACGGTTGGGATTTACGGTGCGGTGGCGTACACCGTCCAGCAGCGCACGAGCGAAATCGGGGTGCGCATGGCGCTGGGTGCGCAGGCGGGCGACGTGGTGCGGTTGATCCTGCGCCAGGGAATGACGCCGGTCGTGTTGGGTCTTGTGGTCGGGTTGGCCGCAGCGCTTGCGCTGAGTCGACTGATTGCATCGCAGCTTTTCCAAACGTCAGCTTACAACCCGATGCTGTTGGGGGTAACGGCGACAATTCTCGGAGTAGCGGCGCTGCTTGCCTGCCTCATCCCGGCGTGGAGGGCGTCTTTGGTGAATCCGGTGGAAGCGCTGCGCGCCGAATAGGGAGGTTACAAGCCGCGGTGCTCGAATCAATCGCTAACTAGCGTGTTGCCGGGGTTAGCGTGGCAATGACTCCTTAAGCTTGGCTTTTTCTTCGCTCGGGCGCTATGATTGTTGGTCGTGACCAACTAGTTAACTCACCAAGGAGAATTACATGCCGAAATATTTGTGTCAGGGTTCCTATACGGAGCATGGCTTGAAGGGGATTATTAAGGAAGGCGGTTCCAAACGTCAGGCAGTAGTCGAGCAACTGATCAAGGAAATGGGCGGTAAACTCGAGGCTTTTTATTTCGCTTTCGGCAGCGACGACTTTGTTATCATCCTGGATTTACCGAGCAACGTAGATATGGCGGCAGTCGCGCTGGCGGCCCAGGCCAGTGGCGCGGTAAAATCGCGAATCACAGTCCTTCTCCCGCCGGAAGAAATTGATCAGGCCGCTAAAAGGCATGTGAACTTCCAGCCACCCATAGAATAACTGCTAACCTGTAAGTTTTCGCTTCTCCGAGTTACCGGCCTCACAGCTTGCAACTCTTCCTCGTGAATGGTGCAGTGCACTGCTTCCAAATTTTGAATCCAACTCATGACGGAGTCGTCCATCGAGAGCTTTCGAGATTTCAGCAATAATCGTACGCCTAGAATTCCAAAGGTGAACGCAAACAGTCTTGCCATGCCAACGTGGGTTGCCTATCTCTGTTTCGATACATAGCAGGATTGCGCCGGATCTATGCCATGGTCTTTTAAAGTTACCATTGCGGCGTTTGTTATTTTTGGTGTTGGAAGTTCCCTGATTGGCTTTGCATGTGTTGAGGGCGGTTGGGGATCACTGGGTCACTTTGCGTGGGGCCTTGTCATAGCTGGCGCAGGATTAATCGGAGCACTGATCTTTTCTATCGTTTGTGCGATCACTCAGCTCGAATGGAGAACACGTTCCCTGATGACTGGCGCTCTCGCGATTTTGTTTTTTCTGCGGTCTTATTTTCTTCGCCAAAACGGCATAACGGAACGCGCCGGCGTTGCGTTCGTTCGGACGCCGATCCAGGCCGATCGAAAATACGCACAAAAAAATCGCCTAGAGCCATCGCCGAACTGCACTTAACATTCCGGCACATGGACGAGGATGAAAAAAACAGGCCGCGTTTGGAGATCGGGCATGTCTTGTTCATCGATATTGTCGGGTATTCCACACTGCTAACCGACGAACAATCGGAAGCGCTTCAGGAATTAAATCAAATTGTCCGCACTACAGAAGCGGTGCGCGAAGCGGAAAGAGCAGGGCACTTGATGATCCTCCCGACCGGGGATGGCATGGCCCTGGTGTTCACCGGTTCCGTAGAAGGACCGGCGGAGTGTGCTTTGGAAGTGAGCCGAGCTCTTCGCGCGCAACCGAGTCTTCCGGTTCGGATGGGGATCCACAGCGGCCCCGTTCAATACGTCAAGGATGCGAACGCGCGCGAAAACATTTCGGGAGTAGGCATCAACATCGCGCGGCGCGTGATGGATTGTGGCGACGCGGGTCACATTCTGGTGAGCAAACGCTTCGCGGGCGACCTTGCGCAGCATCGTCGTTGGCAGCCTTACCTGCACGAGCTGGGCGATGTGGAAGTGAAGCACGGCGTTGTTGTTTCATTGGTCAATCTGTATGCCGAGACAATCGGCAATCCCGCGCCTCCGTCGTGCGTTGCGGGCGGCGTGCGAGGGGGACGCACTGCTGCTGGCGTGAGCACCACGCGAAAAGGAATTTCTCCGGTTATCCTTGCGATTTTTGTGATCGTCGGCCTGGTACTCGCGCTTGCAATCGTGTCGATAATTTTCACGCCAGCCATCATGCACTCGGTGAATAGCAGCCTGGCGGTCTCAACACCCCAGCCAACCGCGACCGCAGCTTCGTTTTCCGAATCCATTCAGAATGTGGTCAAACAACGAATCGCAGAGGAATTGCAGAAAAGCCTGTCCCGCAAAAGTAATACGCCGAAGCCCGAAGTAACCGCGACGCCTGAGACACCGCCCCCACCATCTCCTCCTCCGGCGCCGTAATAGAAGCATCGCGGCATTTATGAAACCAAGCGTCGCTTCGCAGCATAACCATGCGATCGAGGGGATAACGACTATATGGCAAACACTGATTCCTGCGTAACGATTCACATGGCGGCGAGCCTCGACGGCTTCGTCGCCCGAAAAGATGGCCGCGTCGACTGGCTCGAAACTTCCGACGAGTTTGCAAACGGCGAGAGCATGGACCCGGATTTCGTCGAGGCGTTTCTTAAGACCATCGACTGCTATGTCATGGGATCAAAAACGTATGAGCTGGCGTTGAGTTTTGAAACGAAAGGATTCGGGTGGGCGTACGGGGAGAAGCCGGTTTTCATTCTCACGACGCGGGAACTCCCACGAACGCGAGATAGCGTTGAGTTTTACTCGGGCGATCTCGCGCAGTTTGTGAACGAACGTCTTCGGCCGCGATTCCGAAGCATCTGGTTTGTGGGAGGCGGTCTCGTCTGCGGTGAATGCCTTCGTCGTGGGTTAGCCGATGAAGTTCGCTATTCGGTTCTGCCTGTCTTGATCGGCGATGGAATCCAGTTCTTCGAAAATCTCGACAAGGATGTTGCCCTTCATTTGGCGGAGGTAAAAGCTTACAAGAGCGGAACGGTGGAGCTTCGGTATCAAGTGCGAGCAAACGGCTGCGAGCCGTCTGGCGTGGCATAACGCGTCACTGAACCAACGGTGCCGCCGCGCACGAAGGATGAAGACGGCTTGCCACCTTCGCTCGGGTTTCGGGATCTCTCGTGTGGGTTCGGGTTGAGGCTTACGCACTCTCGCATCACTCCCCTTCAAGCTGGCGGTAGTTTTATCTGCGATCACGTCCCGGCAGCTCCATTCGAGAGCAGCCTGGGCTCATCGCTAAATAAATCATTGTAAGTCTCCTTAGACCTGCGGCGTGCGAAAACAGGTAGATCGTGTTGAAGACCTTCAGTTACGGCACGCTGCCAATCACGTGGTCGACGCGCTAACGATTGCGCGTCGAAGTCGGCGCTTCTGCTTCGGCTTCCCCGCCGCCACCGCCGCCAAAAACGTAAGACAGGACGGCAAAAACCTGCACGTCCGGTGCATCTTCCGTCGCACCAAAAAGTGGAGCGAAATCGAAACGCAGCCGAGCCGTGGGTTTGAAGGAAAAACTCGGGCCGATAGTGAAGCTTTGTTCTGGATCTCCGCGCGAGTCTTTCTTGGTCTTGTTTTTGTATTGCATCTCTATTCCCGCTTTGAAGCGCTCGTGCGGCAGGAAGAGTGGCATTTGGACGCTTTGTGCAAAACCCCACTCGCGCGCGCGATCACCGCCGGTCTCGTTCTCGAGAAAGGGATTTAAAGCCCATCCGATACCGTGGCCAAATTCCTCCGAAAGCAGGAGCCTGAACTCGTAGGCGTCGACTGGATCGGGTTCGGTGCCAATTTTGTATTCGGCGAAAAGCGTTGGGTTCAAGGGTATCTTGTCCCAATCTGCCAACGCCCACCGAGCTTCAAAATTAACGCTCTTGTTCACGGTCTCGGAATCCACACTCTCAATCTTGTTCTCGACCGCAACGCCGAAACGGTAAGGGAGACCCACTTCGATTTCCTGGCTGAATTTGTGTTTATTTGGCTTTTCGGAAAACAGGTCGCCTTGATAAATCAGGGCTGTGAAAACCCCACCCGGCGGGAGGACATAGGCGTTCGTGGTCGCTGAAAAACGGCTTCGCGAAAAAGCGCCCGGCGCGCCGTATGCGCTGGGTAATTCGTCACCCGTGACGATGATTCTCGGTTCGGTGACCGTCGTCGCGCTCGTTGAATCGATGTCGACTGCGGCATACGACGCGGTGGGCGAACTCGCGCTTTGATCGGACCGCGGCGCTTCTGACTGAGGATGGGAAGCCGCAAGCTCGGCGTGAAGATCTGGCGCGCTGAAAACCAGACTCAAAAAGAAGGCGGCAAACATGCCAAAACTGATGGTTAAGCCACTCCGTTTAGGATTAGTGCGTGCAGGAGTTGTTCGAATCATGAATCCCGGTGTAGCGGAGGGAAAAATTCGTGACAAGAAAAAATTACAAAAATGTAATGTTTTTTAAAGGGATGACGCTAAACAGCCGACCTCCACGGTCGTGGCGGCCTGATTTTGGCCGTGATGGACGACTCATCATTTCTTCTCGGGTGCTCTGACATTTTGCGTTATTTCTTTATCGCGTTGCTTATTCATCCAGATGTTCCGCCGTATTTTTGCCTAGACCGTCTAAATAAATCGCTGGAGAAACCAGGATTTTGAGGAGCTAGAAAATCTCGCCGAGATCCGTTCAGTGGCCGGCAATCGATGAGTCATGAACTGATGAGCGCAGTCCCCCTGGAGCTTGGGTTTGACGTGCGGCGACGTGTTCCAAATTGGATACGACTGCTCGTCATTCGATACTTTTAAATTTTTGCTGCGCCGATTACCCTCCGTTGACGTGAGAATGATTGATTCTAATTTGTTTGGGTCAAGGCCGCGCGTATGACGAACAAATTGTATTTTAGCCGCTGGTTGGTTGTATTGCTTCTTCTGAATAGCGGTTTTGTTTTCGCGACCGGATTTAAGAGCAGAGTCATTACAACTTCAGCGTTCACAATCAACGTCCCTGAAGATCGCGTTCTTAAGATCACCAATTTTACGCAAGAAGGAGGCACCGATCGCGCGGTCGTCAGTGTCACCCTCAGCGGTGATGCTGGCGGCACCACCAACGCTCTTACCGCGGCGCGAATTGATTTTAGTACTGGCATCAATTCGCAAAACCTTCCGGAAGTCAGTAATCAGTTGACCATTGCAGGCCCGGCCGACGCGCAGATCCTTCCAGTCGCAGGTGCGACACTGTTTATCACGTATAAAAAGGAACCGAACGAGGAAGGATTCAAAAGCAAGATCATAACGACTTCAACGCTTTCGATTCCAATCCCTGAAGATCGCGTTTTAAGGATCACGAACTTTACTCAGGAAGGAGGGACCGACCACGCCGTTGTGCGTGTGCCTTTGGCGAATAACTCTGGCCTGATCGCCAATGTCCTTACTGCGACTCGAATTGATTTTAGCACGGGCATCAATTCGCAAAATTTCCCCGAGATCGGCAACGAGGTGGCGATCGCCGGTCCCACTGAAGCCAAGATTCCTTCAGTCGCAGGCGCGACGCTCCTTGTTACCTACAAAAAAGATCAAAACGAGGGAGGAGAGGGAACATCTCCGATCATTATAGGTAGTCCCATCCCGGCGATTACTCCTGTGCCGACTGCCACGCCGATTGTCACAGTTACGCCCGCGCCTACGCCTACACCGGCTCCAACACGAACTCCCACGCCAACGCCCACACTAACTCCCACGCCAACGCCCACACTAACGCCCCGGCCTACTCCGACTCCGCGGCCGCCATAAGCCGAGAGCCTTGATCTAAATAGTTTCCGGGTGCGGCGGAAAATTATTCCTTGGGATATCTGTGTACGCACACACCAACGCGTGCCGGTGAATTACCCGTTACCAACTTAACCTGTTGAATCTCGGTACATACGGCGCACAGGTAAGAATGGACGAGAGATCGAATTTCGTTCGACCGGCGCCCATGGAAGGAAGAGGCGCGTACAATCGAAGCTCTTCTGTGCAGGCAGCGGGTTCCCTGCCGGCTATAGCGCTTTTGGAACGTGCCGCCCGATCAGTGCCATTGGGAACGTCCGCCGAGGCGATGATTATCGCGGATTTTGGTTCATCCGAAGG
>DASREH010000007.1:0-13518 GCA_035652195.1 Candidatus Udaeobacter sp.
TTTGGGCTCAGCGCCCAATCATACGGAAGAATAAATGTAGCGGGCAGAGATAACTCGCCGTAACGCTGGGGCGGAGCATTGTGCTCTTCGGCAATCGAATAGTTGTATTCTGCATTGAAGGTAACCGTCAGCCATTTCGTAAAATCATGCGCGACTCCCCAGGCTGGTTTGAGACGCCACATACTATCACCAAGTGCGGGATTTGAAGCGGTATCTGCGTGAAGCTCGACCCCGGCAGCAGTACGCCATTTGTCGTTCAGGAGAAAAGCGGTGCCAGCGCCGATTTCGATGTCGCCAACACCGCCCGTGTCCTGCTGGCCTGATGACGCATCGCTCCGATTGTAGACAAACGGCAGCTTAAGACGCAGCCCTGCATCTTGTCGCTCGCGGACGTGCCATCCCCACAATCCTGCCAACGTCCACTTTGCCTTTTCCGCGCCACCATCAAATTGATCCCACTCGGTATCAATCCAAACGCCTGACCGGACAATCGTCTGATCGCGCAGTGCTTTTAATTCCTCTGCCGCCTCTGAAGAATCGGTCAACGCATTGTCCGCTGCCACCAATGCGCGTGCTGCGAGTAACATGTGTGCAACAAGGAGGCACAAGGCACGTACCCTGACGGTCATTATCATACCCTGATCTCTTTTCGTGTTGCGCGGGCGTGCCGAAGTACATCGCATCGCGTTATGTTCGTTACCAGACGTCAAATCGAATCAGACTCGCAAGTTTGTTGACGGTTAACGGCAAAGAACAAGAGTCTTATGCTGCCTCGTGTGTAACAAATCTCACCTTTCGAGGCTGTTTAGCACCTTTGTTATAGGCTCATTCGAAAGCCGGAGCAGACCGCTGAAAGGACGGTCTAACTCTAGAATCAAAAAGATCGCTGCCGCAGCGGAAAGGGCCGATACCATCAGGGCAGCCGTCGCGGTCGCATTCCGAGGCGCAATGACACTAAAACCCATGAAGATAACGACAAGCCAGCATACGACTACAACGAGTAACGGCATCGAAATGGACGGAATTGATTGTGCCATTAGCAAGGTTCGATGCTCACCCAGTTCTAGTGCGAGGTTAGCTGCCTGCGCCTTGAGATCGCGTTGCATCTCATCACGTGGTGTCAGCTTTTCTATAGCCAGGTAAAGGACGTTGCCCCTGTGCAGATCGGGGGCACGATTCGCGTCTGCGCCAGGGTTTGGCAGCTGTGTATTCTGGTGAGCGACTTGTTCAACTGCACTGCGAAGCAGTCCACGCGCTTCTGCCGATTCCGGTCCATATCCGATCAGAACCCTGTCCAGAAAAATGACCTTTGCCGCCATTTGGATCACCTCACTCCGGGCATTATCGTGAGAACTCTTTGCGGAGGCCACGAGCAATCCCAACAGGAGGGCCGACATCGTTGCCAGCAGACCCATGGCGAGTTTGACGGTTTCCTTGGTGTCGGCGCTAAGATGATCTTGTGGCAAGAGGCGACGGAGCATACTCCCCACCAATACTGCGCCCGCCACACACCCAAGTATGATGAGTGATATAATTTCTGTATTCACCGCTCCCCTTATTGCGTTTCGGCGATGATTTAGATCGCACTCGACACAGTCAATGTCTTTTTGATTCTAATGCATGAGACGCGTCTGGGATGGCCAATGTAGAATTGCCTTAAACAGAAAATGGCAGCAATCGATCAATCACCAACAACCGGGGAGGATGCGATAGCGGACAGCAGCAACGTACGCTGGCCATTCTGAATGTTGGGAAATGATTCGTTCTTCGGCGCGGATCCGGTAAACGAGGGATGCCCACCCGATCAGGACCAGCAGAACCGTTACAAAGCTCCATTCTTGTAAATTGTATCCAATGTCTCCGAGCACATACGATAGGTATATGGGGTGGCGCACAAATCTATAAGGTCCACTCGTCACAAGGCCTCTTAACGCCGGACGGACTCCGAAGAACCTTCCCATAAAAAGAAGGCTAACAAGACTAAGCACAGCTGCCAAAGCCACCAAAATTAGGCCGCCAGTTGGCCATGCCTCATACCCGGACCACCAGCGCAGACAAATGACCTGGGCATATGGATAAAGGTATGCGATGGCGACGGCGACACTGGAAGCAAAGGAGTAGTCTCTTACCTTCGGTTCAGGCCGTGTCAGCGCGATCCCAAGAATGAGCAAATGCTGCACGACATAGATCCAATCGGTAACTGTGAAGGTCGGCGTCAGCAGGAAAAGGAGACCGAGTTCCAGCACGGTCACCCCGAACAAGAGGAAGTCGGCCAAACGTCGTCCAAGGATGGATGTTTGGGCAGCCTGGTGAACCACTTTAATTCCCCTTAGGCAGATCTTCGCGAATCAAATGAGAGAAATCCGGATCGCCGTTCGCAGCACGGGCGCGCTGGTCAATCAGGCTACGCTGCTTTAGCTCTGCGAATGGTAAACCACCCGTCACAAAAGCTCCATGTTCATACAACATCTCATCGGCTTTGCCGTTGAACAGGATTCGCCAGTCCCATGGCACGCGTTCTTTACTGGGATGCTGGCTCCGGATGCTCGTTGTGCAGTTAGCCGTCACGGCATTGTACCACCTTGGCCGAGTGTGCAGCGCGTTGAGAGCGTGTACATATTCGAGAAAACGCTGCCGCGCGCGGTCAGGCGGGGCCGTGGTGTGATAAAGGTAGATGTCTTCGTGACGGTAGTTCGTCCGGAGGCGGATCACGTCGCGCTCGTCCGCTACGATGTAAATGAGTGGGTACTGCCGATACAGGCCGGCAATGGTGGAATAACTTTGACCAACAGTCTTCCTGATCTCGATGGAAAAACAGAGCGGCGTCGCGTCCGCGAATTGAAAACTGACGATGGGATGCGCAATCCAGGGAGAGCCCCAGTAATCGATAGCAAGGTCAATTCCTGTGATCCGCGAAAGCCGCAAGGTTCGCGTCTCCCAGTGTGGGATGTAATCGGTTGCCGTACGATAGTCGCAGTTGCGCACGTTATGAAAAGTGACTTCATCGCCGTTAATATCCGCCCATGCTGTGTGTGCCACATCTGGTTGCCAGTTGCGTTCGTTGCTTGGTTTCAGTGTAAGCCACCATGCGAGCACAAGACTGAAGGCGAGAAAAACGACACCGACCTTGTTCGGTGCACCGCGAACAAAGACCATCGCTGCAGCTAGAACGAGAACGAATAAAAACGCCGCCAGCGAGTTTGCCGCCGGAAAATCAAAATAAATCGCGCCAAAAGCCCATGCGCTACAAAGGAGTGCAGCGATCCACGCGATTCCACGGACTAACCACCGCAACAGTCTCATAGCTGGCAGAGCTCACTGCAGGCAGCACAATTCCGAATTGGCGTGGTCTGCCAGCTTCTGGATAACGACAATGAATTGTTAAGCTCTATTGCCCCTGCGATTCAGAACCCTCGTCTGGCGTGTCATCTTCGATATCGTCCTCAGTGACTTTCCAAGTCTTATCAGGATTGTATTTATCCATAGCTTGAAAAGTCTTCAATGTATCGGGACCGAGATCCTTTTCGTAAACAACCCCATCCGGACCAACCATGAAGGTCTGCACCCCGGTCACTCGATATTCCGCAGGCGCTGCGGCCAGGGCGAATCCGCCGATCATGGCACCGCCGACTACGAAGTCCATTTCTCCCATGGGCGCCTCGGGCCCCTGTCCCGTCAATACTTTGAAGTAATAACCGTGATAAGGGGTTCCTCGCTCGGCTTTGTAGCCTTCCTGCAACGCTTTGGCGACTTCTTCGCCGACCGGGCCACCCCAGGTTCCGTCAGGATTCTGCCACGCCAGACCATCATGTTTCCCAGGCGTACTAAGAATACGTTGTGCGTACTGGTTTACCTTTGAATCATCGTGCTTGTCCATGGCGTACTCGTGTTGTGCGTCAACAAAACCACGACAAATCTCAATAGCATTCAGTTCGTTAGCGCCGACTCGGCGGTTCAATATTTCCTCGCGACCCACCTTTGTATCAAAAAACCATTTCCCTTTTTGTTTTACGATTGGAATAGGAAGCGGAAAGTCATCGTTACCCACTAAAAGAATAGCGTGGTTCGAATTTTTTTTGTCTAACTCAACAGAGGTCTTTTCCTTTGCCTTATTAGCGAAGTCGCTAGCTCGCTTCTTATCCATCACCGGATCTTCCGAGCTGATAATGTCTTCGCCGTCGGGGCCGAGGATTTCCTTCGCGGCTGCGACATCAAAATTCGCCGCTACCTCAATGAGAGCATCCGCTGCCTGTTTTGGCGTGTCGAATTCCTTTTGGCCTGGTTGCGGCGTTCCTTCGGATTCGTGCTTCGCCGCGGCATGTTTCTTTGCGGGGGCGGCGACTACGACAGATATAAGCAAGCTTGTTATGATGGTTGCTGCAGCCGGCATAATCACTTTCGATGACATCATGGTGTTTCGCTTCGTTGTCTTCATAATGTTTTCTCCATCCATTTGATGGTTTATCTTCGGCCGCCTCCGCCGCCGCCACGCCCGCCGCCGCCACGTCCGCCACCGCCGCCGCCACGCCCGCCGCCGCCGCCACGGCTCATACCACCGCCGCCCATGCTACGACCACCGCGGTTACTACTGGCCCGCGCGTAGTTTCCACTGCCCCCGCTAAATCCACCACCTCGAGCACTGGCCCCTCGAGAACCGGAACTAGGTCGCGACGATGCACTGCGATTACCAACCTTGTTCTTGGCGGTACCGCCAGATGGTCGAGTTGATGGTCTCGTGCTGGCCCCACCGCCACCGGGACGCGCACCCGCTCCACCACCTCCAGGACGGTTAGCAGACCCGCCACCACCGGGTCGGTTTCCAGCTCCGCCGCCGCCGGGACGATTGCCAGCGCCTCCACCACCAGGACGATTAGCAGATCCACCTCCACCGGGGCGATTTCCGGCTCCTCCACCACCGGGTCGGTTTCCAGCTCCGCCTCCACCCGGACGATTACCTCCGCCCGCGATGCCTGCTCCACCTCCGCCAGGACGATTTCCAGCCCCCCCAGCACCGGGTCGGTTACCACCTGCGCCACGAGCTCCTTGACCACCGAATTTATTCGCCGTTTGCCTGTTCCCATAGGGCGCGTTTCCACGATGTTGCGGATTGTGCTGCCAATTGCCGCCTTGGCGATTAACGTTGCGATTAAAGTTATTGTTGCGATTGAAATTATTATTGTTGTTGATCTTCACGTTGCCACCGTTCCAGTCGCAATCACCCCAGTGCCCACCCCAACCACCCCAGGCACCCCATGCGGCTGCGCCCAGCGCGATTCCCGCGCCCCACGCTAAAGCTGTGCCCGGCACGTAGCCAGGGTAGGTGTAGGGATAATAAGGATATTCAACAGGGGCAGCTCCGTACACCACAGTCGGGTCATACGACGGGACGTAGACTGTGTCGGGGCTCGCTGGCTGAATTTCGATTACCTGTTTGCCGCTGCTGGGAACTGTTTCGGTCGTCACCACGGCTTGCGAGCTAGTTTTTAAATTTCCTGTTCCCTGAGCTTTCGCACGCATTCGCTGCACCGCGTCCATTACATCGGACTGTTGCGCCAGGAACGCATTCCCCAAATCAGATGTCCATTGGACATTGTCGGCCATCCGCTGAACCACGTCTGGAAACATTACCATTGACTGGATACTAGGATCCCACGGCTGCTTTGCCACGGCGTCCGCCAGCGCTTTGCCTTGCAAATTCTTATTGTTGTTCATCCATTGTTGAAGCTGCATGACCTCAAGCGGATAAGTAGAAGCGGCAAGCGTTTGAGCTAGGAGCGCATCAGGGTAAAGAGCGATGGGAGCAACCAGGGAATCCAATTGATCAGCTGGGAGTTTCGCCGCCGTTTGATCCGCGTTGGCGTCCGTGTCCGAGTCGGTCGTGGTCATCACTTGCGATTGAGCTTGCGGTGATGCCGGCGATTGGGCTTGCTGCGTCTGGGCAGTGCAAAGAAACGGCGATAACAATCCGACGACCAAAGTTGCAACCACACCATGAAAGAATTTCATAAGGAATCTGAACCGAAGAATTGTTGGCTTCATAGATTTTGCTGGCCTCCCTTTTAGCGTTTACCTCATCCCCCGAACAGTCGACAAGTATATTGTATGGCCTGGCAGCCGTGAATAGGACTTTAGGCCTATACGAATTGTGCCGAAGTGCAGAACAAACGCGGCCTTCGCCGCGGCAACATCCAAAGATGGGTTTGCCAACGCCAGTTCTTGCTTTGCATCAGGCTTGATCAAGAGTCCCCCCGTATCAACAAACCTAATTTCGCGTTGTTTGTTGCGCGACTTTCTGCGGCGATTGGACGCATCGGAACCCAAGATGATTTGTGCCGGTATTGACCTCGCCTTTGCCACGCGTGCCCACGATGTACCGTGAGCAATATTGATCGTTGCAGAGGAACGAGCCGCCGCGATGCACCCGCTTTTTCTCGTTTGGCTCAGCTGGATCAAACGGCGAATCGGGGCCTTGCGGATTTTCTACGACGCCACCTTTATCAGCCAATGCTTGGTAGTAATCAGGCCGATACCAATCGCTGCACCATTCCCAAACGTTCCCGGCCATATCGTAAAGACCATAGCCATTTGGTGGAAAGGATTTCACCGGCGCGATCCCGGCGTAACCATCCTGGCCTGCGTCTTTGACCGGGAATTTCCCCTGCCACGTGTTTGCCATCCATTTTCCATCGGGGCGAAAGTCGTCGCCCCACACATAAACCTTTCCTGACAAGCCACCGCGCGCGGCAAACTCAAACTCAGCCTCCGTCGGCAATCGTTTGCCTGCCCATTTCGCATAGGCTTCCGCGTCCGGGTAAGCGACGTGGAGCACGGGGTAATTCTCCTTTTCCTTGATGTCGCTGTCAGGTCCTTGTGGGTGACGCCAGTTCGCGCCTTTCACATAAGTCCACCACTGATAATGATTGTTTAAGGCAACCTCATGATCTGTCGGCGCAAACACCACGGACCCGGCAACAAGATTTTCTTCAGGCGCAGTTGGAAACTCCTCCTTCGTCGGCGTGCGCTCGGCAATGGTCACGTAACCGGTCGCCTTAACAAACTTCTCAAACTGTTCGTTAGTCACTGGAGTTACATCCATCCAGAAGCCGTCTACTCGAACACGATGCACGGGCGCCGTATCGGTTGATGCCATGGGCATCTCATGGGTTCCTCTCCCCGTAGCGGCGCTGCCCATCGAAAACTCGCCACCGGGAATCCAAGCCATCCCTTCTGGAGCAGGGCCGGACGCAGACCTTTTGCTTTCCTTTGTGGGGAGAAAAGTGGACGACGTTGCCGCCTCATGGCGTGCCGGAGAATCGAAACCGCCAAAGCTCGAGGCAGGCATGGCCCCTGCGAAGGCGATCAAAAGTACAGATACGAATCTCCTAAATTTTCCGTCTCCCATTTCTGATTCTCTGGCTATTTGAATCTCAGATCGGCGACAGCGGAATGTGCTCAAATGCCTGTATTAATCTCTTGTAGCTACGGTATCCATCGCTGGGGGACTCTTAATTCCGAGATTCAAGCGCAGGATCCGGTCAAGCTCAGCTATTGTTTGAGGAAGCTCGGCCGAACCGTGTGGACCCGGGACGATGAGCTCGGATTGTGCGCCATCGAGATGAGAACTCCAGTAAGCCACGACGCCGTCACTGCAATTCGGGCAGTCTCCCTTCCCCCGATCGCCGATTATTGAGTGGTAAGGAACAGTAATCGGCGGTTCGTTAACCACAGGCAACGCTGGATTCGACGGCTTCAGTCCCCATACGCTGTTCGGTAGACGTTTCGCGCTCCCAGTCAATTGAACCAGTTCGGTACTAGTTAAGGAGTCCTTCACGGTGGTAAGCAATTGTGCCGGAAGAGTGATTAAGCTAATGCCGAATCTACCCAACCCGCCGCTGGCCATGTCGCTGCCCCGATGCGGCGTACAAATAAAGACAACGCGCTTGATTCGCGGGTTCGCACGATAAGTCAGGGCACGAACGATGAGACTGTTGCTTGAGTTATTAGCGAAAACGCTTTTGGCGAACGGTCCGATATTCTTGTCCTCCTCCCACATCTTTTCGGTGACGGTAGTCACCTGGGCATGGGTCAACATGCCTCCCATACTGTGGCCGACCAGCACATAGGGAAGGTGGTTTGGATAAACTTTGTCCACCTTGGCCAGTTCCTCCCGCAACCGGAGCGCGGAATAGAGGATGGGGTTGCCGGTTGCATAACCGAACACCCAAGGTTGATAACGCTTGCGTATCTCCGGGTCTTGCTGAAGGCCATTGATCGTTTTGACCCACGTATACGGACTGGACATGAGTCCATGCACGAAAACGACCGGAATTCGACTAGGATCGTAGGGCTCAAGGAAATACAACCCTGTTTTCTCCATCATAATGTTGCCGCGCAAGGTGCCCATCATGTCGAAAAGGAGCAGGTTATTCGGAGGCCTGAAATAGGAGATGGGAGCGGAAAGGTCTGCTGCTAGTGGCCGCACGTGTCCTTCTACTCGCGCAGACTGCTCATAGTTCGGGCGTCGCAAAGTGAGCGCAGCATTCGATCCCTGAAAATCAAGAGTAGCTGTAACCGGCGCACTCAATCCAACGCGTGGCGCAAACTCATCTTGCCGGCTCGGCAAATGGACGCCAACCAGGGCACCCCCGACACCCTCTTGAGTGACTTCTTTTTTGATCAGCGTGTGTTTGATTTTGTCAGGATCCTCGAAAGACGTGAAGTAATTCGGCGGCCAGATCGCGGGAAGGCTGCCTCGCTCAAGCCGCAAATGGTAAGTTGCATTCTGGCCGGTGAGCGTCAGCGGCTGGTTCCATAACCGCCCGCCTTCACTGGAACGCAGGAGAATTGTCAGTTCGCCGCATGCCGCGTTATACGTTTCGCAGGCTGGCGTCCCAATCCCGGTCCCAAGCAATGGCGCTGTTATGGCGGCAGCCTGCAAGTAATTCGCCGCTCGCGTTTCAACTGGAACATTTGTTGAGCGCGCTTCGCGCATGATGCTCGCGGTCGGCGCATATTCGGGACCGCGTGCGCTCTTGGGCGTCGTCGCGCATCCCGCAAAAAGCGCGAGGGACGTTATGACTGTGATGAGTGGAACCAGATCCGATGCCCTACGTTGCAATCGCATTTTTAGATTTTTGTTCCCTTCGTTCGAGCCGGCTATTGGACCAAAGTCTTATGGAATTTTCAAAGCTAATCTTGCTACTCTTCAAACCGGTTTACCGCAAACGGTGAGCCGATGCTCGATCAAATGCCAAGCCCCGATCCGATTTGCTGCCGAATCGCAGTGGTATTTGCCTTGGTAATTCTTCTGGGATCGTGTGCCCCTTACGGTCCGTTTCATCACAACGTTTCCGGTGAAGCACTTAACTCGGTGCGAGGCCCGAGCGACGGACGCTACAAATTCGCGTTTATCGAATTCGGAGACCAGGGCTCAGCGTTGGATACATCACAGCGAGCCGCGGCGATCAATGTGATTCGTCAGGCGCAACGACCACTTCTTTTTGTTTATATCCACGGCTGGATGAACAATGCCAATTCCGGCGATGTTTGCCGGTTTGAACACTTCATTGATATGATCTCGCGTCTCCCTGAGGTCACAGAGGGGAACATTAATGTAATCGGCGTTTATATCGCATGGCGCGGGAAGGACCTTACTGTCCCGGGCCTGGACCTACTGACGTTTTGGAACCGCAAGTTAGCTGGCGGAGAAGTGGCGGCGCAAAACAGTTGCCTGGCTACTATTAACGAACTGGCCCTGGCCGCTCGGGAACCCGGTAAGAAGGTTCATCATTGCGTGCTGATGGGCCACTCATTTGGCGGATTGGTCCTAAGCAACACCATCTCTCATTCCATTCTCGATGCCAGCAGCACTGGCGCACGTAACGCAAGTCCATGGGACATGGCGGTCGCATTCAACGCAGCCGATAATTCCATCGGCACCCGACAGTTAATGTCCGAGTTAGAATATCTTTACAGGTATGATCCGACGCGCGGTGCTTATGTCGGGAGAACGCCCGGAGCCGAAGAAGGCGCGGTCATAAACGAGAACCGTCCGTTTTTTATTGTTCTACAATCCGAGAACGATCAGGCGACAGGAACGTTTTTCCCAATCGGACAGAACCTGGCGAACACCGTAAATCTTCACTACCATTGGGACAGGGTTCCAGTTCCCGGTAGCGGTGGACAAAAAGTTTCGGAGAATCAGTTTCAGACGCATACGCCTGGAAACGACAAATACCTCGTAAATTACAGAGTTATCCCGTTGGGTAGAGCAACTGCTCCGGCAGGGCTCGCGACCAGTGAGAACCGAGCGTTCGAAGCCAACCTTCGGCAGAACATACGTAACCGTACCTTTCTAACCAGCGAGCATAACGACGGTCACGAAAAACAGTTTTGCCGCGGCTCAGAGTACAATCCGGATGAAACGCGCCCTGCAACCGGCAAAGAAGACTGGCGTGGATGGGAGTTTGTTTACAGCGGCAACGCCCGTGTGCCATGCTGGATCGTGCGCGTGCCAAAGGAAATCATTTGGGGCCACGGAGGATTGTGGAGCGACAACTCGGTGGCCATGTTCGCCGCTCTTTATCGCATGCATTTTCCGTTAAATGCAGCAGGCCTTTCGGCTTCTTCTCGACGGCCAACTGTTCCCAAGGCGCCGGATATAGAAAAACTCAACCAGGACAAAGTCCGCTAAACGCGCGACGGGACCAGCGCGGACCTATTTGGGTTCGTTCTCAGATCCCCGCCGTTCATGCAACTTTGACGCGGAGTAAAGCGATACCAGGCGGGCAATCAGGACTGCCACATAAAGTAACCCTGTCATTGCTTCCATGGCGGCAAGCCAACGTGCGATTTTTGAAACGGGTGTGATATCACCGTAGCCGACTGTGCTTAGTGTGATAAAGCTGAAATAAAAGGCGTTGAATCCGTTCATTGATGGTTTTCCAATATTGGTGCTAAATGCGAATGCGCCTCCTGGCGTCAATTGATCTACAAGCCAGTAAGCCATCGTCCACATCAGTCCAAGCATCAGGTAAGCGGAGATGCTTGCGCAAAGCACCTCGGCGTTCACAGACGGCGAGCGCAGAACAAACCGAAGCACGTTCGCTACAACGAAACCGATCAAAATGAGTCCTGACGTGAGAAAAACAAAAGGTGGGACCAACTCCGGTCGCAAATGATTAATCCACCAGCCACCAATCGCCGGAATGGCAAGAACAATGGCGACGATCAGAACACGCTTATGTTCCGCAACTGCAAGGACTGCCGATAGCAAGACCAAAGAGAACAAAATCGAGACGATGAAATTACCGCCTTCCATTTCTTCGACGAACGGGAAGAACAAAAGCAGTAACGCCAAGGCAATCAAAAGTTGCACAGTGGAAAAGCGGCGAAATCGTCGGAAGCGCAACGATTTCCGATCTGGGTTCATAACTTTGCCCTTTAATCGTTAGGCTATTTTGGCCGGCCAGTAAATTTGTATCGCCTCCATGACGCCATGGAAGATCAATCCCACACCTATGGCAGAGACGAAAAAGCCGACGATGCGCGTCGCGGCATCGATGCCAGCCGGTCCGATATGGCCTACGATCAAATCAGCATATGCCAGAATCAAATAGGTGGTGATCATCGTAAGAATAATCGCCGCGATGATCGCAACCAATGACGGGAATTCAGTGAACGGATGCCGCACGAACGAGGTCATCCCAAGGACCGTGGCGATTGCGCCCGGCCCAAACATCAAAGGCATCGCCAAAGGTACGAAAGCCACGGAGTCGCTCCGGCCCGCTGGGGCATTCGGCAAGATAGATGCCGTATCCCGGGACGGGAGGAATAGCGCAAAACCGATCCGGGTCAGAATAATGCCGCCAACGATCCGCACCATGCTCAACGGCACATCGAAAACTTTTAACAGCAGAGTGCCGAAAATGAGAAAAAAGAATAGCAGAAGCGTGGCATAGATGCAGGCTCTCCTGGCGACGCGCCGAAGTGCAGATTGATCCTGGCCCTCCAAAAGCGTCAGAAACACCGGCAGCACTTCCAGCGGGTTAATAATCGCCAGGAGTGTGGTAAAGGTGCTTAGGAATAACGTTGTAACCGTGTTCACGCGCTCAAACCTTCACCGAGGGGATAGATTCGTTCATGTTAAATTCATCTAACATACTGGATGACGAACTTGGAAGTAATCATCACTTTGCCAAACTCCATCTTCGAATGCTCAGATGCCCGAAGGAAAAGTAGTATATCACCAAAACGCTGCGCCTAATCGAGACCATAGTGCAACGAGCCCGTGCGGTCATTATGACGTCATTACTGAAACAGCACGCCCTTGATTAGCTTGGGAATTACGGGAGTAATCGAGACTTGCACGTTCCACTCCTGTCCATTAATTCGCGGATGGACTGGCATGTATTGCACCGCGAGCTGGATCTTGACTGGAAGACGCCCAAACTTTACCACCTTGCCCAAACCAAGCCCGATTGGCACTGTCCAAACATCCTCAGACGGTGCGGTCCAATCTGCCAGAATATTGCCGGAGTACCCAATGCTCCAGCCCTCGCCGAAGAATATCGTAGCGATCGGTTGCAGATTCATTTGGTTCGTATCCGGCCGACCGTGCTCCCCGCCAAGAGACCACCATTGCTGCGGGAATACACCAATGAAGTACTGCTTCGTGAGGTAACCGACCACGACACTCGGCCCGAGCTGCCACTTACCCTGGCCGGTGAAGTGTGAAGTCGCAGTGGGAAAAATGGCGGTAGGTCCCGCTCCCAGCACCCAGTTGCCCGAGTTGGAAGGTGACAGCAGTTCCAGCAAAGCCAGGTCGCCCAGCCCGGCGTCGCGCGCGAATTGGTTCGGGGCCGCCTCGTGCGGGACTATATTATAGAATGGCATCACGGGGCGCGTGATTAAATTCCAATCTTTAGTCAAGCTTACTGGCAGCACCGGCTGAAAATTCCAGTTGTTATTCCACCGGCCATTGTTCAGCTCGAAATCGTTGAACTGATTTGAAATGGACCAGATGCTACTCACCGGATTAGTGAGCTTCCGGTTCAGTTCGCTCGCCGATTCTTCTCCATCGGAGGATTCAGCGACCGCGCCTAAGCTGAGATTTTCACTCTTACGTGAAGGCGACCGAAGTGACAGAGCTACATCACAAGCAAAAGACCTGTCGATGGCCGCCTTGGTTGTATCGCCCTCGGGACATTCAACCGCGCCAATACCCGAAACCGCCAGCAGAATTTCCGTAGCCAGAACAGTTAGACACAACCCTCTTTGAGATCGCTTCACATTGTCTGGTCCATTCCAAGGCGGCGAGCCGGGTGAAGATAGTCACTGCCCTGGTTTCGTCGCTTACTTGCGTTACCAATCGCCGAGGGAGTTAACGCCCATTGGGCCAAAACCATCAAACTCCTCCGCGACAACCTGGTGCGGACCATGGCCTTGGAACGTCATGGTTGGCGCCGGGTTCATGCTCTGTTGAGCGGCCTGTGCCTGCTGCGCCGCGTACGCTTGCTT
>DASREH010000008.1:0-40628 GCA_035652195.1 Candidatus Udaeobacter sp.
GGCCAGCGCGTTCGCCGCGAAGTATCGAACAATCGGATAGCGATCCTGCATCGCTTCCAACAGCAACGGTGCAGTTACGTCATTTGCAGGAGTCATGGCAGCAGCCGTAAGCGCTCGCATGACCGCATCGCCTGCAAAAAGCGCGCGCTGGCCTTCCGGTTCATCAAACTGCTTATCTGCAACCTTACTTTCCCCAAACGTCTTCGGCCAAAGCCGCCGCGATGCAGTGATGGCGCGGTTTACCGACCAATCCAGATGACATTGGTTGCAGGCATTCGGTTTATTGAAGCGAACCGTTTCACTGGGGTCCGGGATTGTAATATCATGCGTCCGGTGCGCTGACATCACGCCATAAACAATGGACGGTATATGGCAATTGTAACAGAGGCTTCCGCTCGATTCGGCAGAGTGTTTGGTGTGCTCGACCAGCTGCGCAGGCGTTGCAAATTGCTGGTGACACTGAGTGCACGCGGCATTGGTCTTCATTTTCTCCGTGAGTTGACCGCGCGGATCCCCGCCATGCATCTCATGGCATGAGATGCAAGTGATTCGCTGCCCGGGCTTGCCTCCGCGGAAGCACTTCGAGCGCATCATTCCTTGATACTCATACGCGGTGAGGCGCGGCGACCCGTCCGGCCAAAAACGTGACTCAAAACTAAACGAGCCGATCTTGTCCTCCCGTTGCACGGGTCTGTAGAACTCGAGCAGGTTCTTTCCCGGATCGTATGGATCGCCATCGCTCATCATTGTGTGGATTCGATCGCGCGGTTCCGGCAGCCGCTGCCCATGACAATGTCCGCAAACCATCGCCGAACGATCGGAATTCAACTTAGCTGGATTCGTGACGCCAATAGACGGAGCCCCCGGATCGTTCATATGCCAGCGATACCGTGTCATTGGCGAAAGAGCCCTTTGTGCATGCTCGCCTGCCGGCCCGTGGCACGCGCCGCATGCAATCCCCAGTTCCGCCACCTCTGTGTTCCATGATCTATCGTTCCAATCCAGGTGTGGTTGCGCTTTGACGTTGTGACAAAAAACGCAGTTCGAATTCCATTCGGTGAGATGCTGTTTGTAGTCGCTCCCGTCCGGGTAAAAGAATGACCCGTTCAGATGCATCCAGCGGTGCTGAACAAGATCGTACGCGACAGGGAGCCGCGCCCATTGATCGCCATTTTTGGTAAGATATTGCTGAATCCGACGGGAACCGACGATCCGCCCGATTTCGAGTTGTTGCTTTTTGCCATCTACGCCGGTGAACTTCATCCAGTATGCTCCATTCTGACGCACCATTTCGGTGCGAACTCCCTGATACGTGATCGTGTTGTCACGCTCAAAATCGCCAAGGACACTTTGTGGATTCGCCTCCTGGGTCATTGTGCGATGAAAAGTGGCGTGCCACGTCGCGTAATTTCCTTCGTGGCATTTCCGGCAATTGTTTGATTCGAGATACCCTTGGTCGACACGGCCCACGCGAACGTTCGCGTAATCCGGTGTGGCGACATGAATGGTGGCTGCGATCAAGGTGACGGCGAGCAATACAAAGCCACAGGTGATGAGAGCAGACGGAAATCGAGGCTCGATCATTAGAATCCGATTCGTTCAATCAACGCAAGAGGTGGAGAGATCCTGGTTTCCCGGTCCATTGATGATCGCCCTGATTGGAGGTTTGAAGTATTGAGAGGCTATCATCGCCGTTACAAGATTGTAACAATAAAGCTCTGGGGCATCCGGTTTGGCGGCGACAAATTCAGGCGTGAAATTTTAGCTTGCTAATTATTACATTTTTGTAATTATGCACAAATACCTGCAGGGCTGATACCCCGAAAGCTTCGGGGTTACTGAAGTGGAGAAGCCGCAGTCCGGTGGAGCGGACTGCGGCTACACTTTTTTCTGAAGATTTAGCTTGTTAAGAATTACGATTCTGTAATCATCGACGGCAGTTCGAACCTTAACCCTCTTTTCCAACCATGCCTCACACCCATTTTTTCCGCCGACTGCTGTCACCATTCGCATTTTTAATTGTGTCGGCCTGCTTTGTTGCCCCTGTTTTGAATCGATCAGTTCATGCGCAGGATTCTGCTCAACAACGAGTGGTCGTGACGGCCTCCGAGGAGCCTGGCGTGTACGAAGAAGTGCCCAGCGCGTACGGAGCGCCTCCCGAGTTTTCGCGCAGCCGCTTTTCCAACACAGTAAACGCCTACGTTTTGCCTCCATGGGCGTTCTTCTTTGGCGAGCTTTACGAAGGTCAGGGCTTCCGTCATGGACCGCCTGATCATCTTTTCACCCAGGAGATCGAGATGGGTCTTCCGTGGCGCCTCAACATAGCGACCGAAGCGCAGTTCGAAAGATTTAATGGCGGCGGCGGGGCGCGGTCCGTGAGTCTGGAAGCGCGATGGGCCCTGGCAGATTGGAACAAAATTCCGCTCAACCCAACGCTTTTCGCAGAATACAAATTCGGGGTCGGCACAATTCGACATGAAGAAGTCGCCCCTCCGGGTGGTGAAGGAGGAGAGGAAGAAGAGGAAGAAGAAGGCGGTCCTCCTAAAGTTCCCGATGCTTATGAATTTCGTCTGCTTCTGGCCCAGGATTTTGGGGAACACGTCGAGTGGGCGATGAACTGGTTCTTCGAAAAAGAGAATACGGGCGATCGCGGACGGGAATGGGGATTTTCGCAGGCGTTAATGACGCCAATTCTGTTGCCTAACGAGCGTCTGAAGATCGGCGTAGAAATGCTGTATAAAAATTTGACCGTCAAGGACACTCGTGGCGATCCGGAGAACATTTTCGTAATCGGTCCAAGTCTCAGTTGGAAACCGAGCGCGCACACTCGTCTCGATGTCTCGCCGTTGTTTGGTACCACCGACGACTCACCGGTCGCTGACGTGTTCGTTGCCTTCTCCTGGCTATTTGGCGGCGAAGGTGCCGAAGCAGCCGAGGCGCCAGTATCAACACGATTCCGTTACCTCACAGATGTCGCCTATGCTCGTTCTGGCAAGGATTCAGGAAAGGAAATGAAGCAGGTGGCGTATGTCCCGCCATGCCCGGAATGGTACGGCGACCGGGAATGGAATGTGAACCTGTGGAGCACGTATGCATTCACGAACACTGAATTCGCGCCTAATCCTTCGCTGATCGACATCGTACAAAGCACCAGTGAAGGCGGCCCCGTGCTCGGTACTTACGACCGCTACATCGGCGGCGATCACGCATGGGGAGGAGGCGGCGACATCAAATATTTTTTCTGCCGCTACGCCGGTGTTGGTGTTGAGGGATTTGCGCTCGACGCGGATAAGCCCGGCTTCAATATCTTCGAGGACCAGGCGGTACCGATTCTTATCAAGCAAAGAATCAATCACAGTCACACCATTGGCGCTGTTTTAGGAACGCTGACCTTGCGGTATCCAATCCCCTGTACGCGTTTAGCGCCTTACGCATGGGGCGGCGTGGGTGCGATTTTCGGTGGCGGCGAACGGGACCAGCTTCACACGCAGGGCCCGCCGGACGCCTTCGCCGTCAATGCGCAGACCGATCATTTTGGGAGCGAGACCAAAGTGCTCACACAATTCGGAGCCGGTCTTGAGGTCCGGTTCGCGCGCCACATCGGATGGACTAACGACTTGAGTTTTGGCGTGATCGATGGGCCCAGAAATAATTTCGGAATGGTCCGTAGCGGGCTCAACTTCGCCTTCTAACTTCACGGCTGTAAAACTGAGCTCGCCAGATCTTTCGAAAAAATATTTTCAGGACTGATCTCCGAACTCAATTCGTGGTTGCTGAAGTGGAGAAGCCGCAGTCGGTGGAGCGGGCTGCGCTACAATTCTCACTTGAGCCATTCCTGTCAAGCGGCGCGAGTTCGGGCGGGATGGCGGTTCCGGTGATTCTCTTGACCTCATTTCAACGCGCCGATAGTTTGATTTTGGAAAGGAGATTGCCGGTGAAGACCGACGTAACAATCGAATACTGCGTCGTTTGAAATTACACGCCGAAGGCCGTCAGTTTGGCGGCCAAAATCCTTGAACTCGGCGAGCGCATTAAGTCGCTCACGCTGATTCCGTCGAGCGGCGGCGCTTTCGAGGTTCGTGCCAATGGCAAACTACTCCATTCCAAGCTCGAAACCGGCGACTGGCCGGACTTTGACGCTGTGGTCACGGCGATCAAAAAGACAAAATAAACTTTTTCAGTTTCGCAGTCCGCCCAACTCAACCCGGAGAGTGAAGGGTGCCTGGTGGTCCTCGCGGTCTTCAAAACCGCTGTCGGTTCCGCATACCCGGAACCGAGGTAGGTTCGATTCCTATCCTCTCCGACTTTTTTCTGTCGCGGCCTCGCTGTGTTCGGGCGCATTTTCGCTCAGGAATTCACGGCGACACAGCGCCGTGACTACAGCCCATGCGCAAAGGAGGTGACTGTCGATGCCACGTGAACGAGTCCGAAGCCTCACTTCGCTTTCATCCTGCGCGGGGTGAGCTTCCAAATTGAGCCAACAGGCCCTGCGACAAGTTTTGCCGCAGCTACCGCTTTCGTTGAGCCGAAAAGTTATGGTGAACTCCAGTACGTTCGATGATGCCGGTGTTTATCGCCTGGATCGCCGTCGCGCCCTTGTACAAACGGTAGATTTTTTCACTCCGATTGTGGATGATCCTTTTTCTTACGGACAGATCGCCGCGGCCAACGCACTCTCAGACATTTTTGCAATGGGCGGCCGTCCTTTGACCGCGCTGAATATTATCGGATTCCCCACTGACTTGCTCGGCCCAAGAGTGGTTGCCGCGATCTTGCGAGGCGGCCTGGCAAAAGCGGCCGAGGTTGGCTGCTCAATTATCGGCGGTCATTCGATTCGCAATCCCGAGCCGATCTACGGGCTCGCCGTTACTGGAATCGTTGACGTGCGACGCCTGACAACAAACGCCCATGCTCGCCCAGGTGATCTGCTGGTTTTGACCAAGCCGCTAGGCACAGGGGTTGCCACCACAGCGATAAAACGCGGAATCGCATCGCGCGCGTTGCAGAAAAAGGTCATCACATTGATGTCGAAAGTGAACACGGTGGGCGCCCAACTGGCTGAGCTCGATTTGGTGCGCGCCGCGACCGACGTAACAGGCTACGGATTGATGGGCCATTTAGTTTCACTTTGTCGGGCCAGTAGCGTCTCTGCTGAAATTCAATCGCACGCAGTACCGATGATTGCGGATGAGATCGCCGACTTGATCGAGCAAGGCTGTATCCCGGGAGGCAGCCGCGAAAATCTGGTCGCCACCACTGTGGCTGTCGATTGGGGAACCGTAAACGAGTGGCGACGAATTCTGCTCACGGATGCCCAAACCAGCGGCGGATTACTCCTGTGCGTTCCGCCAGCAAACCTTGAGAAAGTGCTTGGAATTTTGCGACGAACGCGAACCGCTTGCGCCGCTGTCATTGGAAAAGTCACTGCGCATCGGCGACGTGATCCCCTGATATGCATGAGAGGATGAAACCGCGTTCACGCCGGAAGATTCCTGCTGTTGGTAGAGTTCTAGATGCATTGGGCAAGTATGACCTCCCAGGCGCGGGAAAGCTGCCGCGGCCAATGATCGTCGATCTGGTGCGCAGCGAGCTGTCGAAGGTGCGGAGCAGCAGGAAGATTCCCGAACACCCATCGGCAGTGGAGCAAGTCCATCGCGCGCTCGAGGCGCTTGCGGTGAGTCGGCTGCAACCGGTCATCAACGCAACTGGAGTTGTCATTCATACAAATTTCGGCCGTGTACCAATCGCAGCCGAAGCCATCCGCGCTATGGCCGAAATCGGCTCAGCCTATTCGAACCTCGAATATGATCTTACGACCGGCGAACGCGGCCATCGCGGCGCGTACACTGAGAAGGCGCTCGCCGTTCTTTGCGGGGCTGAAGCGGCTACTGTAGTCAACAATTGCGCGGCAGCTCTCGTTCTGATTGTGCACCACTTCGCGGCAAAGAACGAAACGGTGCGACGCCAGGCTGGTCGCCAGGGGCACGTGGCGCAGCCCAAAAACGAAATCATCATTTCCCGTGGTGAACTCGTTCAAATTGGAGGCGGTTTTCGAATTGGAGAAATTATCGAAGCGGCTGGCGCTGTTTTACGTGAGGTTGGGGCTACTAACAAGACGACCCTCGAGGATTACAGGGGCGCGATCGGTTCCAGGAGCGCGATGATTCTCAAGGTTCATCACAGTAATTTCTTCATGAGCGGTTTTGTGGAGTCGCCTTCGGCAGCTGCAATTGCCGCGCTTGCAAGAAGAAAGCGAATCCCATTTGTCGAGGATTTGGGCAGCGGCGCGCTCGTCTCGACCGAGCAGTTTGGGATCGCGGAGCACGAAACAACACCCCGCGAGTCGTTGAAAGCCGGATCGGATCTCGTCTGCTTTAGCGGCGACAAACTGTTAGGCGGACCTCAGGCCGGTATCCTTGCCGGGAAGAAACGGTTTATCGCAGCGCTGAAACGCGAGCCACTATTTCGGGCCTTGCGGTGTGACAAGCTTTGTTTCGCAGCTCTGGACGCGACAATTGATCTTCACCTCAACCAGAGGTCGGCAGAAATTCCGGCTATGACCATTTTACAATCTACCGCAGACGAGTTGCACCATCGGGCGGAAGCAATCACGGCGTGCCTGCATGATTTGCCTTTACAGATCACGACTTGCAGCAGCCCCGGCAAAGTCGGCGGCGGCGCATTGCCGAAATCGACAATGGCGTCTGTTACAATCAATATTGTTCCGCAGAATTGTTCCGTGCTCGAATTGGCGGCGCGCCTCCGCCGGGCAACCCCACCGATCATCGGTTACATCGAAAAAAATCGATTCAAACTCGACCTGCGAACAGTCTTGCCACACCAAAACAATAAAATTGTCGAGGCGTTACGCGCGGCCTGTGCCAAATGACAGAAAAACATTTCATCGTCGCAACAGCCGGACACGTTGATCACGGCAAAAGCGCGCTGGTGAAGGCGCTCACGGGAACGGATCCCGATCGGCTGCCCGAAGAAAAGCAGAGGCAAATCACAATCGATCTTGGATTTGCGGAATTAAATTTGGCCGCACCCACGGGCATGAAAATACACGCCGGAGTCGTCGATGTACCCGGTCATGAAGACTTCGTTCGAAACATGATTGCTGGTGTTGGCTCGATCGATCTCGCGCTGTTGGTTGTTGCTGTTGACGATGGCTGGATGCAACAAACGGAAGAACATCTGCAAATTCTGACCTATCTGGGCGTCACACGAGCTGTGGTAGCCCTGACAAAGTGCGACCTCGGCGGCATCGAAGCAACAGCACAGCAAGTTCGTGATCGGTTGCTGGATACTCCCTTCGCAAAGGCAGAAATGATGGCGACCTCGGTGCGCACCGGTGACGGGATTGAAACATTGAAAGGCGCTCTCGCCAGTGAGTTCGCCACCATGTCTCCCCCGCACGACTGTTCAAAGCCCCGATTGTTCATTGATCGGGTATTTACGCTTCGCGGCATTGGGACCGTCGTTACGGGGACATTGACTGGCGGACAATTGCGACGCGAACAGAAGATTGTCGTGCAACCTGGCAATCTCGAGGGACGCATTCGCTCGATTCAAAGTCACGGGCGGCATCTCGAGGTCGCCGTACCGGGAATGCGGACAGCAATCAATCTCCCGGATATCACCGTCGATCAAATTGCGCGTGGAGACGTTGTCACCATTACCGGTCTGGAACCTGCAAATTCGACGCTCATCGCTGTGCTCGAAAAATCACCGCGGCTCTGTCGCGAGAAGCTCGGTGGACGCCCTCTGAAAAGTGGAGCGTCGGTGTACCTTCATCACGGAACGTCACGCACCGCAGCGAAGATCACGTTTCTGAAAAACCGGGTTCTGGAAGCAGGAACGAGCGAAATTGCACACCTGAGACTCACCTCCCCAATCTTTGCATTTGCGGGGGATCGTTTCGTAATTCGCGATCCGTCCGAGCAACATACTCTCGGAGGCGGCATTATCCTGGACGTAACCAGCACCGAATTTCGCGCTGAGGCCAGGCGGAAATTGCTGATGAGTCGCGCCGGGGCCCCGGATGATGTTCGTGTTTGGGTCTACTCTGAAATTTCGCTGCGCGGGTTTGCACCGATTCCGCGCCTGCTCAGCAAGTCGCGTTTTAGTGATACCGACATCTCTGGAGCTTTAATGGATTTGCAGCGTAATGATGAAATTGCCGTACACGACAAAATTGCGGCCATCCCTCGTAAATGGCGAGTGTTGCGAGACCGGGCCACTCGTCTTATCGACGCCGCAATGAGCAAGAATCCCGAACGCGCTGGTTATGATTTGAGCGATCTCCGCGCGGCGCTGCGCGACAAGGGCACGGATGTTTTTGAAGCGCTGCTCGCGGATCTGTGTTCGTCCGATTTCATCCGAAAAGAATCGACGATTGCACGCCGCTCACATCGGCCGGCTTTACCGGTGAATCTTCAGCCTCTGGCAGAAAGCATTGTTGAACATCTCTCCACCAAACCGTTTGATCCGCCCCCACGAAAAGACTTTACGACTGGGTCACTGGACCAACGAGTCCTCAAATTTCTGATCGCGAGCGGGAAGGTCATCGAAATCTCTTCGGAGGTGTTGTTGTTGCCGGAAAATTTTGTCAGAATGAAAAACGCAATCCGTGATTTTCTTTCGCAGAATGGCCCGGCGACAGTGAGCGAACTACGTCAAGCCTTGGGAAGCTCAAGGCGAGTCATGGTTCCAGTGCTTGAAAAACTCGATCGCGAAGGCTTTACCCGCCGGTTGGGTGACAAGCGCGTCTTGCTCTAAGACGCTGCATAGCAAAAATGGGACATATGGCAGCAGTTCCTAACCGGGAAAGTTCTGCTCGAAAAGCTTGCCTCTTTCTGGCGACATCGCCGGAAGCGGCATGGGAGAATGTCGTCCGCTCATGGTTTGAAACAATCACCACTGCTGGTTTGCGGGAGCAACAGCCGTCTGCTGTCATAACCGCTTCACGCAGTCAGGCGTATTTTTTTCGCAGCCGGCTGCTTTCAGAAGGAAAGTCGCTGCTGGGTGTAAAATTTCTTTCGCCTGCACAGCTGCGTGAACTCTTGCTTCGCCGACGCCGACTCAACGTTCCGCTTCGCGAACATCTTCGCCTTTTACTTGCCGTGACGGCTGAACAAGTCGCTCGCGAAAACGGCAACAGTGAAGCTACGCTCATCGCCAATTCGATTGCGCGCGATCCGGATCGTTTTCTACGCGAACTGGATCAACTAGGGGCGGCCGGATGGACTGCGGATGAGATCGACGCGTCCGCAGTGCGCGCGATTGCTGCGCAATTCGAGAATCATGTGCGCGAGTGCGGATTTACCGTCGTTTACGATGCCGATCGCCAGGCGCTTGCGCGCGCCCCGGAATCGCCTGCTGTTTTTAACAAGGTATTGGTGTTCGGATTCGATGGAGCGCACTGGCCGCTCTGGCCTCTGCTTCGAGCCGCAACCCTGGCTTCGACCTGTGCTACCGTTGTGTTGAGCGATCCGCGCGACGAAGCGCGCGATCTCGATGAGACCTGGGTCGGCACATGGGAGCAAGCTTGCGGCCCTGCGGAAACTGTTGCACCCGCACCCGTCGCCTTGGAGCATGATGCTTCATCCGAAGTAATAGCTAGCCGAGGCGACTCGTTCGCTCCATTCCTGCCGGCCGACATTCATTTCCTGGTTGGCCGCGACACGAATCAACAGGCACGCGCCATCGTGGCCCTCGCTGCCAAATTTCTCGACGATGCAAACTGTGAGCGCCTCGGTATCTTATTTTCACGTCCCGGTGCCCTCGCCCGTTTAGTCGCGACATCTCTTCAATCGGCTCAAATTGCGCACAATGACGGCATCGCGCATCTGACTCCGAGTGCATTCGATAACGATGCGTGGCAGGCGTGGCTGGAACTTCAAAGAACGCCGCGGTTGAAGGCGCTTTTGCGATTTCTGCGCGCAACAAGACCGGAGATCTTCAAGACGACATCGATCGGTCAGATCGAAGAAACTTTAAAGCGCGCCTATAGCTCCATTCTTATCGATGATGTTGAATTGCTGACCGATTACTGTGTGAGTAACCCGGAGCTGCAAGCTGGCCAGTCGATCGCGCGATGCCTGGAGAAAATTCAATTCCTTCCCGAAGCCGGGCTGTTCAAAGAATTTCTTTCGCAAACGCGCAAGATTTTTAGCCAGCTCGGCTGGAACGAACGCTGGGATGAAGTGGAGCGACTCAGTCGGACCTGGAGCAGCCGGGTTTCAGCGCATATTTCCAAGCACTCCTATTTGCGGTGGCTGGGTGAGGTTCTGGGTACGCCATCGTTTGAGCGCGACGAGTTCGGAGCGCATCCGTATGCTCGTGTTCACCTGCTGACGTATGCAGATGCGCAGGGCCAACCGTGGTCGCATCTGATTTTCACCGGGTTGAATGACGAAGCGTGGCCAGCATTAGACGAGGACCTTGGGTTTGTTCGCGAGCAGCGGATTGTCGAGCTGAATCATCAAAACAGAACACTGAACCGTCGCGCTTCAAAACGCGGCAGCCAGGGTGAAGGCCATTGGAGGGTGCAGGAAGGCAAAACTCTTCTGCTTGGTCCCAGTGAACAACGTCAGATCCGCAGGCGGCAACTGATGAACCTGGTTGAGACGGTGCGCCACGCGATCGGTGTGACCGCGAATCTTTATTCTGAAACCACTCCGAGCAGGATCGCCAACCCAAGCGATTTTTTCTCCTGGCTGTATTTCAATGCTCATGAGCAAGGCGTTTCACAACACACGCTGCAAATTCTCGAAAACCAAACTCGCGATTGGTTAAAGGATTGGTCCCCGGCGGACGCTCAGAAGGTGGATTCAATCAGTGTCGGGCGCACACGCTACGCGTTCGATCAACGCCGCCAGTTGCGGGCTGCCGGGGAATACGAGTTCGCATTCCGGCATGGTTCCGACCGTGAGATAAGCCTGCGCGTTACGCAATGGGAACAGGCATTGCGCTGGCCAGCGATTGTTTGGATGCAGGTTTTTCTCGGCGTCGAATCGAATGATGACAACGGCGACGCCTGGGCTGTGTCCACTGGACAATGGGTCCACCGCTGGCTCGCCGATAGCGTTTTCGACAGCAATACACGGAACTTTATAGACATCGCGCGCGCAGAGGAGATCCGTGGGCATGTGCAGAGACAGGCGCAAGAATTTCGCGAATACGTCACCAACCTCTGCGCGAACCGTAACAAAAAGTTGCCTGACTGGTGGCGCTCCGGCTGGGGGAACGCGCTTTACATCGCGGATTGTCTTGCCGCTAAAGTCTGCGATCTACGCGATTGGTCTCAAATGGCGGTCGAATGGCCGCTCGGTAAACCGAATTTAATTCCGCTGACGAAACAAGAAACACTGCGGGTTCGTGGTCGGATCGATTTGATTCTTGCACGACACAAGTCTCAGCAGGCACCAATTGGTTTCACCGATCTTTGGGTTGTCGATTACAAAACTGGCCGGCAACGCGGTTTTCGTTTGAAAGAGCTGCGCAGGAATGAGACGCCGGAGCGGAAATTCAGAAAACAACTGGTTGAAGGTCGTGGCGTGCAGCTCGCGCTGTATGCCCTTGCGGTCCACGCGCTCGGCGCCGAGCAGGTTCAGTTAACTTTGCTTACACAAACGGAAGAGTTGGAGGCGCAGTTTCATCTTGCTGATGTGCTCGCTCAAAAAGATTTTTGGCTGGAGCTGCATCGAATGCAGGAAACTGGCGTTTTCGGAATGCTCGGTCCGGTGCACTCAGAGTTCGGTTACGCCCGGAACTATCCTCTGGCGACGCTGTCAATTGATACCGATTTGCTCGAAGAAAAGTGGGTGTTAACGCATCCAGCTTTCTCGGCCGAGAAAGCGGAGGAAACGAAGTGACCGCTCTTGCCGACGAGACCGCCCGGCAACGATTCGCGAGTGAATTACATCGAAATTTTTCGGTGATTGCTTCGGCCGGGTCTGGAAAGACTCGCGCCATCACTGACCGTATCGTCGACATCGCGAGAGATCGGCGACGAGCCGTTGAATGGCTCCCCCAACTTGTGGTTGTCACATACACGAACCGCGCAGCGGACGAGATGCAGCAACGCACACGGCAGCGGATTCTGGAAGCCGGTCTGCCTCTCGAAACTGTGGAGGCGTTCGGTCGCGCGTTTTTTGGAACCATCCATGCCTTTTGCATGAAACTCCTTGCAACGCATGGGCACCACGTTGGCCTCCCCGCACGGCTGGACACGATTACTGATGATGAAGATCTGTGGAATGAATTTGTCCAACAGCAAACGACGATCGGACGCTCCTTGAGCACGGAAAACCGGCGTCTCCTTTTACGGCTTATGCAGGTGCGGCAGCTGATGGAGCTGGCGCGGACGCAGGATCACGCTTTCATCGCGGCCTCTTCTGTGGACCAGTGTCCAGATTGTGATTTCAGCAAAGTCGAATCGGCCTTTGAAACCCCGCAGGCGAAAAATATTCCGAAAGCAAAAGCGCAATTACGGGAATGGTTGCGCCGCTGGCGCGAGACCGACGAATTTGCGCCGTGGCCGGCATGCGCCACAACAGCGAAAGAATTTACAGCCTACTGGCGCGAGGCATTTCGACCGCTCCGGGAGTGGGCGAGCGCGTGTGCCACGTGCGTCGGGGCAGAAGTGCAACGCGATTACCTCCAGTTCCGTGTGGCGCGTGGCGCCATTACTTACGCGGATCAAGTAGCACTTGCCGGGGAATTGCTGCGACTGCCACACGTGGCCGAACAAATTCGCGGCAAGAATTATCGTGTCGTACTCGATGAAGCACAGGACACCGACCCGGAGCAGTTTCTGGTGCTTATTGAAGTTACACGCGCCATCGAAGCGCGCGGCGAATGGTTTCAAAGTCGAGAATCGCCGCCGCGCCCGGGTCATTTTTCAATGGTCGGCGATTTCCAGCAATCCATTTACCGCGACCCGGCCGACCTGAGCCATTACCGGCAACTTCATGGCGCGCTCGTGGAATGCGGCGCAGCCGAAGAGCTGAAGTTGTCGGTCACATTTCGACTCGACCAGGCGCAGCTTGATTTCGTCAACGAGACATTTCGTGAAATCCTGAACGATCGGGAGGGCCAGGTTCAATTCGTCCGGATGAATCCTCGCCCCGAGGTTTTGCCCGGACAGGTGATCCGATTTGAACTTGGGAGGGATATCGATCTTAACCTGCCGGAGAACCAACGGGCACAGATCGAAGCCGAACGTCTGGCGCAATGGCTGCGTCAGACCGGTCTGACAAACTTGCGCGCGCGATGCTGGCGCGAAGTCGCGATTCTGTGTCCGCGCAAGGCCTGGTTACGCGTTTTGCGCGATGCCCTGATGAGGGAGCGAATTCCCGTCGAGGTTCAATCGGAGGCTGATCGCCAGGCAGAGCATCCGGCATACGCCTGGTTAACCGCGCTCCTCGCCATTATGGCCGATCCGAACGCGAGCTACGAAATCGTGGGTATTTTGCGCGAAGTATTTGGAATTTCCGATGACGAACTGGCCCGTTTCGCGCAAGGCGAAGGTTACAAGTTTCAGATTGAACGCAAGACCACTGGTCGGGGGACGGTTGCCGACACATTGAATCTGCTTACACGGCTTCGGGAAACGGTGGCGCGTCAGCCGCTCTTCGACGCGGTGCGAGAGATTGTGCGGATGACACAATTGCGCGAGCGGCTGCGCACCATGCCCCGCGAGGAATTTGGCAATTCAGTCAACGAACTTGATAAATTGCTAACTGCCGCCGCGGCAGCTGAGTCCCGGCAGGAATCGCTGGTTGATTTTGCCCTCACGCTTCGACGCAACTTTGACAAGATTCGCGAGACCGAGCCCGCGGAGACGGATGCGGTTCAACTAATCACTGCGCATAAGGCAAAAGGATCGGAGTGGGATGCGGTGATCATCCCATTTCTCGCGCGCGAAGCGCGCCTTGGCGGGAGCATTCGCTACCCGATGGTTTTATCAGGCGAAAACCCATTCATTGCTTTTGATCGTAGCGATCGTGCTGATCTGGAAGAGGAATTGAAACGAATCCAGCGCCAGGAAATGGAACGCTTGCTTTACGTAGCTTTTACTCGTGCCCGTCACACACTCGTGTTTGCGATGGACGCTGGTTTTTTTCGGGGAAAACGCGGCGTGCATGGCGACACTCAATTGAAATGGTTACAAGCCGACGCGGCGCAATCTAATGCGAAAGCTTTTTCCGAAGTTTCAGAGGAGCCGACGAATTGTGAGCTGACTGCCCAGTTGCATGGCCAGCGCGAGGCGAGGCCTGTACCCGATACTTTGAGCGCGCTTCGACTGGAGACCGGCTGGATCGACATTGCGCGCCAAAGAGCAGCTGCAATCATCAGGACAGTTACTGCCAGCGAGTTCACTCCGGTGGAAGGGAAAGACGAAGCGGTGACCACTGACGAATGGATTGAGGTTGAGCCAGAGTTGCGTCCCGCCCGGATCGATAATCCGGCCATCCGGTACGGCCTTTGGTGGCACGATTTTGCCGAGCAAATCAGCTGGCGCTCGGATGCGGCCGAGTGGCAATTGGTCTTTGAATACAATTTGGTTGCCTCGCCAGATCTGACGCGGTCCAAACGCGAATGGCAACTTTTGTACAAACAACTCGGATCATCACAAGGATTGGGACGCTATTTGCGCGCCGCGAGCCGTATCGAAACAGAGATGCCTTTCTTTTGGAAAATCAATGGCGCGACCGGGAGCGAGGGCAAGTGCCTCGGGGGGATCGTCGATCTTGTACTATTCGATCAGAAGACCAACGAAATACTGATTGTCGATTGGAAAACGAACAAAATCGCAGCGAACAAGCTCGAAGTTCTTAAGGAAATCTATCGACCACAAATGGCTGCATATTGGCGCGCCATGTCCAGCCTCACCAATGCGCTGGTCCGCGCTGCGATTTACTCGACAGCAACGGGAGAATTCGCCTTGTACGATCGCGACGAGCTGGGCCGCGAATGGCAGTCCCTGGGGATTTAGTTCAACAACGAGCCGCGACGATCGGTCAGCTCTCTCGTTCGCCGCGAATGAATTGTTCGACGCAGCGATACGCTTCGTCGTCGGTCATTTGGACCGGCGGATGCTTTGCAAAATACGCAGCAGGTGAATGCAGCACACCCCCGATGCCGCGATCGAGGGCTAGCTTGCAACAACGAATGGCGTCAATCGCCACCCCGGCCGAGTTTGGAGAATCTTCGACCGAAAGTTTCACGTCGATTTCCATTGGCACGTCGCCGAACAGCTGACCTTCCATTCGAATAAAAGCAATCTTGTTATCGAGTTGCCACGGCACGTAATCGCTTGGGCCGATATGAATATTTTCGTCCGGCAGGCGCTCTCCGGTTACGGATTGTACTGCCTCGGTTTTTGAAGTCTTCTTCGAAGAAAGCCGCTCGCGATTGAGCATGTTCAGGAAATCGGTGTTGCCCCCTGTATTCAGTTGATAGGTGCGCACAACCTTAACGCCACGCTTCCGAAAGAGATCAACCAAAGTCCGGTGCAAAATCGTGGCGCCCATTTGCGCCTTAATGTCGTCCCCAATGATCGGTAGATTCTTATCAGCAAAACGCCGTGCCCACTTTGGATCGCTGGCGATGAACACCGGGATGTTATTGACGAATCCAAGGCCTGCTTCCAGCGCGCAGCTCGCATAGAAACGGGTCGCCTCTTCCGAGCCCACGGGGAGATAATTAACCATCAATTCGGCCGACGAATCCTTCAGTTCCGCAATGATCTGTTCCCGGGTGGACTCCTTCTCCAGGGGCAGGAACGTGCGCAGCGGATCCTGATCGCGCATATGGGCAGCGTATCCGTCAAAGACACAGCCCATTTTCACGATCGCACCCGTGAGCTTGATCTTGTCACAAAAAACTTTGGTGCAGTTGGGCGGGGCAAAAATGGCTTTGCTGACGTCCAACCCTACTTTCCGCCGGTCGATGTCGAACGCTGCAACGACTTCGATGTCGCCCGGCCGATAAGAACCGATTTGCCGATGCATCAGTCCGATCCCGGTACTGTTGACAGAAGAGCCATCGTAAAAATTGATTCCTTGGACTAACGAACTGGCGCAGTTCCCAATGCCGACAATGGCGATTCTTATTTTTCTCATTTCTAGATTGTTAAAGCTGAAAAGCTAATTGAATTACATGATTCGAAGCAAGATACAAGTTAGGCCGCTTCACTCACGGAAGTTGCGCCAGTCTCGAGCGGCTTCGAAGGTTGCAAGCGCCGAATGTGTCCGAAGTCGCGCCAGCTTGCAAGAACTGATATAAGGGCAAATGTCACGGGCATTCCTGGTGCAAGGGAGGCCCTTGCAAGGAGATGTAAAAAATGTGCTCAAAGTTTGCGGCCATTGGCGCACTGATCACTGCTTTGTTGCTTGTTCCGAAAGCAAGTGGTCTCCCCACCTATTCCATCGACCAGGCCGTCGCGTTGGCTGAAGAGCATAATCCGGAAATCCTGATCGCCAGAAAGAAAGTGCAGGCAGCGCGCGGCGGGGTGATTGAGGCGCGCTCCGGATTTCTCCCCTCCGTGACCTCCAATGGCCTGTACGATAAACGGCAGACGCAGAGCGACACCCAGCTGCGTCAGGAGGATTACAACGTGATCCTGAAACTTGAACAAAATCTGTACACCGGCGGAGCTGTAACCAGCCAAAATCGGATCGCGCGATTAAATGTCGAAAAGGAGATTTATGAATTACAGGAGATAGCGAGTCGAGTGGCCATGGAGGTTCGGATCGCTTTTAATGAACTTCTGCTCAATCGTGCCAGGGTCCGCGTCCGCCAGGATTCGGTGCGCGTTCTTGACGAAGAACTCAAAAGCCAAGAGGAGAGCTTTCGCGCTGGCATCGTTAGCAATCTCAATGTGCAACGCGCCGAAGTGGCACTCGCCAATGAACGGCCGGAGCTGTTTAATGCGGAGACACAGGTAAAAAATTCCTATCTCCGGCTCGGTGATCTTTTCGGCATCGACACCGGTTCCACCGGAGAGAGGCCTCTCTTCGAGATTTCCGGTGAATTACAATATCAGCCGAATCATCCTGATTTGAATGATTGCCTGGCGCGCGCCGATGCCAATCGGGCGGTTATTAAGTCGCGGCAAAAGGACATAGAGATTGAAGATCAACAATACAATTTAGACCGAAGCGCCATGCGACCCCATGTGCGGGCTTTCTCAGGCTATGAGGTCTACAGTGAACGCGACCCGGATGTCGGTCCGGAATTTAATTACGGCGGGGTCGTTGGCATCAATGCCACGTGGAACATATTTGACGGTTTTGCGACGAAAGGACGAATGCGTGCCACACGCGCCCGGCGTGACGCTGCTGTCCAGGCATTGGCCGCAGCGCGCCGCGCCGTTGCTTCGGAAGTACGCAGCGCTTTTTTCGACCTTCAACAGGCGGATCGCGTGCTTGAAACCGAGACAAGTAACGTTCAGGCGGCAGACCAGTCTCTCGACATGGCTAAAAGTAATTTCGCCGCCGGATTGGGGACTCAGCTCGATATTCTTCAGGCCGCGTCCGATGTCAGCCGAACCCGCACGACCCGTCTTAGCGCGATTTATCTGCACAATGTGGCTATTGCTCGCCTGGTTCACGCGTGCGGAAGTTCCGCACAAGAGCTGAATTTCGGTTCGCAAATTGAGAGCGCAGGGAAACAAAACCGCGATGCGGCGCAGGCTGCCGAGGTCGCACATCCACCGCAAAAGCTGGGTAAACGATGAAGCCACCACGTTATCTTGCTGCCTGCGCAATTCTGATTGGTTGCTGCGCGTATCGCGTCGAGGCGGTCACCTTGGAAACTGTCCTGCGAACCACAGTGGAAAAAAACCCGGCTATTTTGGAAGCCAAAGCCGGTTTGGAACAGGCTGCTGGACAACGGTTGGTATTTCGCTCGGTTGCCTTGCCTCACGCGGAACTGGGCGTACCGGCAGGCGTTCAGGCCGGCCATCGTTCGGGTGAAAGCGGCGTAAAGGGGTTTGCCGTGGGACGTGGCGTTTTGGCACAAACGTTATTCAATGCTGGCTTGCCGGCTTCTCTGCGGCGCGGAGATGTCGAGCTCCTGATTGCGCAACAACAATTGAACGTGGCTGTCGTGGAACAATTGCACGCGGCTCGGCTGGCCTTTTACTCTGCTCTTTTCAACCGGTCGCTCGCATCTATTCGCAGCGAACAACAACGAAGGCTGGACGAGAATACAGCTACGCAGAAAAGCCGCTTTGAAGCCGGGCTGGCCGACAAAACCGCGCTCACGAGCGCAACGGTGCAAGCGGCTGAACTTGGGATTCAAATCGAAAGCGCACACCGCGCCTATCTACAGGCTCAACTGCAATTGGCCCAGGCCATGGCGATCGATCCAGGACGCGCGTCGCTGCCCGAACCTGAAGGAGAACTACGATCGATTCCTGTGCGCGTAGATTTGGATTCTGAAACAGCAGCCGCATTGGAGCGCAGAGCCGATCTTAAACTTGCACGCCTGTTGGTGCGCGCTGCCAACGAAGATCAACGAATCATTGCAGCTGATTACTATCCAATCGTCACGGGAAGTTTCCCCGCGGAATACGTTCCGGTGAGCGGAATTCACCGTGAAGGATCGACAAGCAAGACACAGGATTTTATCAGCTCGGAAATTCGCGAAAAGGCGGTGTATACATGGCGAGTCATTGACACTGGAAAAGTGGGAGGCGCGGTGCTCAAGGCCCGCTCGGCCCGGGAGATTAACGAACTGACCTGCAGGAAACTGGAGGCCAACCTTCCGCGCGAGCTTTCCCGCATCGCAAACGATCTCAAAACAACAGAGATTCGCGAAAAATCTCTTGCCTCCTCAACTGCTGCCGCTGAGGAAAGTGCACGCACCGTCCAGCAAAATCTGGCCAGCGGCCTGGCATCTCCGCTGGAGTACCGCGTCACATTAAATGGAGTCCTGGAAACAAAAAGCGGCCTGCTGGAAGCTATCTATCAACATAATGTCGCTGTAGCTGAGTGGGATCGCGCCACCGGGCACTATTTTCAATTTTCCTACGACACAAGCAAATAGCGGCCCATTAAAGCTGCGGCGCTTGCCAGTGCCGCTTCTCGCCTGCGCGATCGTCTCGGACGGTAAAGGCGCGAGGACGCCTCGACATCTCCCCTCAACTACTACAAATTGCATCTTGATAGCGTCTTACGTTTGGGCGGTTTTATTTTAGGCTTTGCTGATCGAACGAGCGTTTCCGCTATGATGTCTTGGACATAATGCTCTCGAATATCTGGCAAAAGATAGACGTACGACCGACGACGGATAGCCAGCGGTTTATTGCAAACAAGGGTGAGGGACAGGAGACTAGCGTTCCGAAATTGAAACTGCCCCAATCAAAAAAACTTTTGGTCGCAGGTGGAGCAATTCTCCTGCTTTTGTTCGCGTTGGCGTACTATTCCCTGATGCCGGTCGCGGAGGTAACCACCGTCCGACGTGGAACGGCGATCTCCGCGGTTTACGGAACTGTCCGGATTGAACCGGCTTTCGTAGTGCGTGTTCGAGCGCAAAACGATGGTTTTCTTCGATTGGCCGAAGCTTTCTCTGCTGGTCGCGGCGCTATCGGCGAGAGCGTTGAGAAGGGCCAATTGCTGGCGACGATTGCTGACGAGGAAACATCCCGGGAATTGAAGCAGGCCCGGGCCGATTTGCAGGCGGCCATCGACCGCGCAGCTCTTCCGCTCCCCTCTTCCGAGCTCCTTAAAGCAGCTGAGGACAATCTCCAGCGACTCGAAAAAGTTGTCGGCTCGGGTAATGTGCCCGCAGTCGAATATCAGAAGGCCAAGAGCGAAGCGAACCGGCTGCGATCGACTGTGGAATCGGAGCGAATCGAACGAGATCGCAATCTCAATTCTCTTCGAGAAACGACTAAAAAGCTCGAGGCGCAAATGAAGAACTCCGAGGTCCGCGCGCCCATCGACGGTATTCTCACGAACGTTCAGACGATTGACGGCGAACTGGTTTCAGACGGCAACGAGCTTTTCACGGTGTCTTCGCACAAGAATTACGTTCGCGGCGAAGTAAACGAGGAAGATGTGGGCGAAGTGAAACCCGGGATGAAGGCGAAAGTGCAATTGTATGCTTACCGGACCAAAACTTTCAACGCACGTGTTTCATCCGTTCAACCTGCCGCGGATCCGACTACTCAGCGTTACACGGTTGTGCTGGAGATGAGCGATCCTCCAGACAACTTGATGAGCGGAATGACTGGCGAGATGAATATCATTACCGGCACCCACAAGAATGCTCTGCTGGTGCCGACCCGGGCCCTTTTGGTCGATCAGGCGTTGGTGGTGAAGGGCGGCATTGTGCATTCTCGCACGGTTGGCGTCGGATACCGTACTCTCGATTTCACAGAAGTAACCAGCGGTCTGACAGACGGCATGCGCGTGATCGTTTCGGATCAGGACAAATTCCGCCCAGGGGAGGCGGTACGGCAGCGCAGGATTAATTCACCGCCACCGCCAAATGAATCATGACCCCGCCCCTTTATATTGCCCTGCGTTTCTTGACGCATCGCAAGCGGGCGTTGCTTTTGAGTCTCAGCGGGGTTGTTTTTGGAGTCGCGATCTTCATCTGCACGCAGGCGCAGACCCAGGGTTTCGCCCGGTATTTCATTGACTCGACGATCGGCAGCAACGGCGCCTTGATCATTAAATCGCGTTTTCGTCCGCGCTATGAACCTCTGATGGTTTCGGCGAAGGGCTCCAAGGGAACGGGTGAGCGTCGCGTCTATTTTGAAGGGATCACGAACGCCAACCAAATCATGCGGGTCAGCCGGCAATTTTCAAATGTCGTTTCGTGTTCGCCGGTTCTGCGCGGAACGGTCAGCGCCCGTGCGGGCTTTGAGAACGCAACGGTTGATCTTTACGGGATCAACCCGGCGTTGCATGCCCAGACAACCGACCTCGTCCACCAACTGATTGAAGGCAACTTTGACGACTTTAGAAACAACACGAGTTCGATCATTATTGGCTCGCGCCTCGCGGAGTTGCTTCAGGCAGGGGTCGGCGACACGGTGCAGTTGCTCGCTCCTAATGGCGAGTATTGGCGATTCAGCATTGCGGCGCTCGCTCGCGCAGGGATCGGCTCGATTGATTCCACTCGAGTCTATTCGCACGCCAAAGTCGCACAGGCGCTCCTGCAACAACCGTCGGGCGCCTCGATGATCATTTATAAACTCCGAAATCCGAATCGTGCCCCTGCGCTGGCCAAACATTTCGAAGAACTATTCCAGCATGGCGCGACCAGTTGGCAGGACCGTGAGGAAAGCACGCTGCAACTTTTTTTGACCCTTAGAATGTCTGTGGCCATTACCGTTTCGCTGATCATTCTGCTTGCCGGTTTTGGAATTTTCAATGTGCTCACCATGTCGGTGCTGGCCAAGATAAAGGAAATTGCGATTCTGCGGTCGATGGGTTACCGCCGAATTGATATTTCGGCGATTTTTTTGTGGCAAGGCGCGCTGATCGCGGCAGCCGGATCGCTCCTTGGCTGCGGTCTTGGAGCTCTCATGACCTGGGGTGTGTCTCATATTCCCATCCGGATTCGGGGCTTGCTTTACACGAATTATTTCCTCGTGACCTGGGATTGGCGACACTATCTCTTTGCGACGTTTCTCGCGATGCTGGCCGTTTTTATCGCGAGTTATGTTCCAGCCCGTCGCGCGGCTCAGCTGCCGCCAGTGGTTACCATTCGAGGTTCCAGATGAATTCAGACCCCTGCCTTAGTTGTGAAGGAATTGAGCGCTATTTGGGCGAAGAGGAAGAACGTGTGCACGCTCTCCGCGGTGTCTCACTCGATATTCAGCGGGGCAGTGTTCACGCCGTTGTCGGCCCTTCCGGCTGCGGCAAAAGCTCGTTACTGTACATTCTTGGCCTGCTTGATCTGCCCGATGCGGGACACGTTTCAATCGAATCCGAGCCGGTTTCTCAACTAAGCGACGACGAGCTGGCGCGGAGACGCAGCAAGTTCATCGGGTTCATTTTTCAATTCCATTTTTTAATGGAGGACTTCACTGCCCAGGAAAACGTGATGATTCCCATGCGAAAGCTGGGGAAGCTTTCCGATAATGAAATGCGAGACCGCGCCGCTGTCCTGCTCAGCGCCGTTGGCTTGGGCAACAAATTGCGAAGGCCGAGTCGACACCTTTCCGGAGGCGAACAACAGCGTGTGGCCATCGCCCGGGCACTGGCAAATGACCCAAAAGTCATCCTGGCAGACGAGCCCACCGGCAACTTGGACACCGCAAACTCCGAACGCGCGTTTGAACTGTTGCAAAACATCGTGCAAGAAGGCGAGAAAGCGCTGCTACTGGCCACTCACAACCCTGTTATCGCGGAGGCGTGTGACTGGATGCATGAAATGAGAGACGGTTTCATTATCGCAAGTCATCAGCGCGGCACACGGAGCACAACGCATTGAGCCACGCCGTTGGAATCACCGCGTCAGCAGGTAGCGATGCGTCGCGTCTCTCGTCAAACTCGCGCCCGGTGGAAGGTGTTCTGCCCATTTTAATCGCTGAGAGCCCTGATGTTTTCCTCGAATTGTGCGGTGTAAATCTACTCGAACGTTTACTTCGCATTCTCCAGCGGCTCGGATTTCGCCGCGTGATCGTTTTAACAACGACACCGGAAATGCTGAGAGCGGAAATGGCGAAACGGTCCTGGGCACGGGAACAAGTGATTGTCGATGTCATCTTCTGCGCAGCGGGATCTATCACTTCCCGTTTGATTTCCATGCAGGGTCAATCCGAACGTTTCTTGGTTATCCCCGCGAACATCTATTGCGATGGGCGGTTGCTTACTGCCCTTTGCGCACAGCATGCTTCCACCGCGCTTGTAGATTCGAATCCGCCTGAATTTGCACGATCTTTAATCGCGAACCCGTCCGGCGCGGCCTTGCTTACCAAAGATTTTCTTGCTGCGCTTTCTCCAGCATTGCCCTTCTTCGAGGATCTGAAATGCAAGATCGACAACCGCCAAATCGACGTGGTCGACACAGCAAAGGAGGATGATTACATCGTTAGCATGCGCCGCCACGTGCGTCCGTACTGTTTTCCCGCGCCCGGCGAGCAAAGCCGCGGTCTAGCCGAGCGCGTCATTCTGGATTCCGCTCAAAAAGGCACCCTTGATTTGCCGGCTTACATTCACGCCCCGCTCGAGACGCTCATCATCTCATACCTTTGCAAGACTCGAATCACACCCAACCAAATCACGGTTGTCGGGCTAATCATCGGATGCAGCGCCACCATCGCATTCGTACTCGGTCACATCGGGATCGGAATTGTGGCCGCTCTGACCTTTGGAATCATCGATGGGCTCGATGGAAAACAGTCGCGCGTTAAGATCGAAACCACAGAGCGCGGCAAGTGGGAACATCATTTTGATTACGTAATCGAGAACTCCTGGTGGGCGAGTATAGCCTTTCACTTATGGCGAAGCGGCCAATTCCCGGGCGTGTTCTATTTTTTCGCTTTGCTGGTCGGATCGCACTTGCTGGATGAATTTGCAAAACGGCAGGTGAAAATAATGAAGGGTCGGCTGCTGGATGACCTTACGCCCTTCGATCGCGCCTTCCGGCTTATCGCAGCGCGCAGGAATATTTATATTTGGGTGCTCGGCTGCGGCTTCCTGTTAGGAACCTTTCCGCAAAGCTACGCGATCATCTGCGCATGGGCGGCCATTAGCGCAGCCGTTCATCTCGTGCGTTCTCTCTGGATTTGTGGCGTTGGCAGGCGGCGATTTGTTGATTCGCGGACTTGAAGCCGGCGACAAAATAGCCGGCACGCGTTTGGCGCGCGCAACGATTTCTTTGCCCAGCACGCGGAGCGGCTTTTCAACGAGAAGGGAAGCACTCACGGCACAGTAAACGCCGCAACCTGCCTGGCACGACTTCTTGCGATAGTTCCCATACAGGTCGTCCAGCGTGACCTCCATGATGTGTTTGTCTGTGTGGACCATGCTGCAGATCCAGAATTTTCCCTGCGCGGAGACAAAGAATAATTTGTAGCCGGCCATGCAGGTCCATTCGACCGCTTCGCCACGGAGGAGACTGCGCTGGTAATTAAGAATTGCTTCGCTGGTGTGAATCTTTTCCCCGCGGCGCTTGCGTTCAATCATGCAATCGATGAATCGTTCGAGCTCTTCACGTCGTCCCCGATCAACACGAAACCGCTGCAACGGGTCGGCATGAACAAGGCGAACTTCAGTCGGAATGCCGCGGGACAAACCGGTCTCCAGAACTGCTTCCGATTCGGGTAACGTATCGGCGCAAATCACGCCGGTGATGTGCAGACTTATCTTCGAATTCGTAAAATAATCGAGCTTCGGCAGAACGGTCTTGAAACTTTTCTTCGTAATTGGGCTCGGCGTCATTCGGTCGACGCTGATTTGCATGACCTGCAGGCCGGCATTCTCCAGTTGGTCAACGAGCTTACGCGTAAGCAGGAACCCATTAGTCGTTAAGCTGGTTGCGAAGCCGAGTTCGCGACAATAGCGAACGAGTTCGACAATATTTGGATGGGTGAGTGGCTCCCCGCCGACAAGCGCAATGCGCATGGTACCAAGGTCGCGAATCTTACGAATCCATTTTTTAAGATCGTCAAAGCTGGGATGTGGCCGGCTATTATCGTACTCGGTGCAATAGGCACAATCGAGGTTACAACGGTCCGTCACATAAAGACTGCATTGCAGCGGCTTCCGATCGAAAAGACGCCTGCCCGATTCCAAAATGTTGTAACCGGAAAATTCGCGGCCGATTTTACGGGATAGATTCATGTAATGATGCAGGAGTCTGCAGCCTACGACAACTTGAGTGTGAAGCAATCTGCGTAGAGGTGTTGAATACAGATGTCTAAGCCTCGCAAAGATGGATCTAACCCGTGATCAATCGTGCCCGCAAATATCTCGCCCTGAACCATCCAAAGAGATTAAGCGGTTCGTTTGCCGGTACTTCGACAGATCGTTCTTGTCTGTCATGACACGTCTGCCTATTATTTGGTGCGCCCAACCTGGTGGCCAAACTCGAGAGGCAAAGCGAAAACCGGGTTACATGAACGTCCCGGCAATACACCAATGTTAACAGCAGCAGAAGGTCGAACGAGTGAGCACGATTGAAAGCGCAATCCGTCTTGTACCGAACCCGGATGTAGCGCCGCCTATCGACAAAAGTCGGTCGGAGCTAAAACGCGGCGCCTTTGTGAACACGCTGGCGATGGTGCTCTCCAACCTGCGCGGCGTCTTCACATTTCTTGTGGCGCGGTTGCTGGGTCCAGCTGCTCTTGGCACATTTTCGGTAGCTTGGGCGAACACTGATTTGGTCAGCAAAATAGCCGTGTTCGGACTGGACAATGCGATTACGACTTTCATCGCGCGTTCGCAAGCCACCGGGGACTTCGTGCGCAGTCGCACGCTGTTTCGGACGGCTGTCATCCTGGCGTTAGTGCAGTCTTCGCTCGTCGCGGTCCTTGCAATCACCGCGCTGAAGTTGTTCGGCGATCGCCTGCAATTTCCGCACGAGATGCTCTCCGCATTGGCATTCGTTCTGTGCGCGCTGCCTGGCATCGCTTTGTATCGAGTTTGTACATCCATCTCTCGCGGGATGAAGGTGATGAAGCACGACATCTTTTCGCGGGGCATGACTGAGCCTGTGATGACTACACTGGCGCTTTTGATCGCCCTCGCCTTTGGATTCACGACGTTTGCACCCGAAGTAGCAGCCGTCTGCGGAACCGCTGCTTCGGGAATTGTAGCGCTCGTGTTTGCCTCGAGACTCTTCAGCGGAGTGACTGCGCGAGATACCTGGTCCTTTTGGTCGGAAGCAAAACCGCTGTTGGCGTACGCCGCTCCGATCAGTCTTTACCAGATGTTTAACGCGTTCATCCTACGACTGGATGTCGTCATGCTGGGTTGGTTTATTGGGAGAGCGCCCGGCGTGACTCTGACGACTGTCGGTATTTACGGTGCGACAGTCGAACTCGCCGGCGGTCTTCGTAAAGTTAATCAGAGTTTCAACCCGATATTCGCGCCGGTCGTCGCTGGTATGACCGCGACGGGTAACCAGGAACACGCTGCCGCCACCTACGCCCGTATAGCGGGCTGGATGCTCTGGATTTTGTTACCGCTGGTCGCAGTCATGACCCTGTGCGGATCAGTGATCTTACTCATCTACGGTTCCGCATTTGCACAAGGCGGCGCCTGGCTGGGAATCGTCGCACTGGCTTGTGCCACCAACGCATTCGTGTCGCTCGGTGAAACGGTAATCATGGTGCAACGACCGCACTTGAATCTGCTAAACTCATCGGTCACCTGCGCCATAGCATTTGCGGCAAACCTTTGGTTGATTCCCCGGTTCGGAGTAACCGGCGCTGCGTTTGGTATCCTCCTCCCGTACGTGATCCAGGGAATCTTGAGGTACGGGATCCTGCGCCTCGTATTTCGATGGCGCAATCCATGGCTCAGCATCCGTGCACCGGTTTTTAGTGCAATCGTTGCTTTCGTGCCGGCGCTGGCCTGTCGGCTACTTGTCCAAGGACTCCCCGGACAAGTCGTGGCCGGGATCGTTTTCCTGGCGATCTTCGGCGCAGGCTGGCTATTGCACAGGCGCTCCCCCGAACTGCCATGACAAAACGGGTCTTTCTCACTGGCGCGAGCTCGGGCATCGGCCTAGCCATTGCCGAATTACTGGTGGCCCAGGGGCATGAGGTTTGGGGCACGTCGCGCAAACTGGAACGCATCCCCAAATCGGCACGGTGGCATGCGGTCCGTCTTGATTTGGCTGATCCAATGTCGATCAAAGAAGCTTTCAAAACCGCACTCGAGGAAGCCGGGCACTTTGACACTTTGATCAACAACGCCGGCGCGGGTCACTTTGGTCCCGCGGAGCTTCTTCCTCAGGAGACAATCACGAGCCAGTTTCAAATTCTCGTTTTCGGCCAGATCCAGTTGATGGATCTGGCACTCCAGCATATGCAGGCACGTGGCGAAGGCTTAATCATTAATATCACTTCGCTAGCGTCGCGGCTCCCAGTACCGTTTATGGCTGCTTACAACGCCGCGAAAGCGGCCATGGCATCCTTCACCATGTCGATGCAGATTGAGCTAGGCAATTCCAGGGTTCATGTGGTCGACCTTCAACCAGGCAATATTCGCACCGACTTTAATCAAGGAGTGACCACAAATGTTAGCGAGGCGGGACGATACAGCGAAAAAGTAGCGAACGTATGGGACATCACCGAGCGAACCATGAAAAATGCCCCGTCGCCGGAGATTGTCGCGCGGCAGGTTCTCCGCTTGATTAATGAAGATCAACCGCCGCCGCGCGTCACAGTGGGTGATGTTTTCGAATCCAAGGTCGCGCCGCTCATATTTCGATTTCTTCCACAGCGCGTTCGCGTATGGGGACTGAAACGCCATTATGGCATATGATTCTTGTGTGCCGGAGAGTGTGAAAATGCTATCAAACCCAGTTTGTCGCCGAATATGACTTCTATCCGCGAAGCAGTAATCTTGATGGCCGGTGAAGGCTCGCGTCTTCGAGGCTCGGACAAGACGTTGTTGAAACCATTTGTTGCCGTCGCTGGGCGCCCGCTCATTTCGTACACTATGGCTGCGCTGGTTCATGCGGGCATCAGGAGTCTCAACTTCGTGGTTGGGTATGAACACCGGCGGATGGTCGCACAAGTAAGACCGCTGATTCCTTCGGGCCTTAATACGTCCTTCATCGAGAATCGCGAATGGCAAAAGCAGAACGGCATTTCCCTGCTCTCCGCAGCCGATTGCGTGGGCAGACCGTTCCTTCTCACGATGAGCGACCACCTGTTCGATGCGACGATAGTCGAACTCTTATGCCGTTCCTTTCGTTCCGAGTACCTCAACATCGCAGTCGACCGAAAACTCAATTCCATTTTCGATCTGGAGGATGCAATGAAAGTCCGGACGCAAGGAGATCGCGTCATCGCCATCGGCAAAGAGCTTCGCGATTACGATGCGATTGATATTGGACTGTTTGTTTGTCCCCTTGAGGTCTTCGACTACCTGGAACGAGCAAAGTCCACCAGACGGGGTGACTGCAGTTTAGCGGATGGCATTCGGTTAATGGCCGGTGATAATAAAGTCCGCGCCAAAGACATCGGCGAAGGCTGGTGGCAGGACGTAGACACTCCACAAATGCTGCAACATGCAGAAAGACAGATGCTCTCGAAAATGCGAACCGCTTTAACGAAAGAAACCGCTTCCACGACGTAGCAAGCGCCGCATCATGACCGCGGTTCGCCTGTTACAATATTGTCGCTGCCACTAGCAGCCTTGCTCACCGCGATTGCACTGAGCACGAGACTGGCCCCCGCAACAGTCGTCCACACGTTAAGGATCCAATCAGCCAAACCAAGTAACGCAAATAGTACGAAAACGAGCATAGCCATATCGCGTTTAGTCAGCTGAAAGAGCCACCACACAAATCCTTCGCCGAGATGGAGCAGACCAGAATGCCCGACCACGGTTCGGTGTCTCGCGTAGAAGGATTCGTGAAATGTGGAAGTGAAAGAGACCGCCTTGCTCTTCCCGACTCTCAGGAGCAACTCGTTGACAGTGATTAGAACCGCACAGATCACTCCCTCGGTAGAATGATGGAGACCGATCCCAAGCGTAAGAACATAGAGAAGGCTTGCCGCGAAATCGCAGAAATAATCCAGTCTTTCTCCCAGCTGTGATTCCAAATTTTTTGCTCGGGCGATTTCTCCATCGCAACCATCCAGAATACTGAATAGTTGAAAGATGACCGCGCCGATGACCAGGTCGACGTAATCGCCGCGAACCAGGAACAGAGAGGCTACAACCGGCAACGCAAAAATTGAGATAGTCCATGCGTTCGGATGGATTGGAAACTTTAGCAGGATGCTGGTTACCCGGCGTGAAATGGGCCGGTTCAAGAACCGCGAAACTAAGCCATCTTGAGGTTTACTCATGGCGCGAGAGGCCGATTGAAAATTCGATAAGTTTTGTAGCGCTGCGCTCCAATGGCTTCGATGAAACGGTTGATCATGACGTTATTCTCCAATGTCATGCTCAACTCTGCCTGGAACCCAGACTTGACCATCCCAGCCTCCATCAGACGCAGCACCATCATTTCGGCTATGCCAAACCGGCGAAACTCAGGCCTCACGCCCATGGCAATGTAACGCGCTTTGCGAATGCGCGATTTATAATAAAGCAGCTTGGCCAGACCAATCGGGATCCCGCAGGCCGTCAGGCGACCGCTTATTTTTTTCAGCGCCACATTGATATCGGGCAGAGCCAGGGCGAATCCCACGGCTTTGCCATCGATTTCAGCAACAGCGGTGAAATCATCTCGCAATAATGGTTTCATCTCTGCCGCCATATAGTTGAATTCCGGCTTCGTAAAGGGAACAAAGCCCCAGTTATCTTTCCAAGCTTCGTTATAGATACTAACAAAATTCGCTGCTTCCGCTTCGACATCGCTCAAATTGCCGCGACGAATCGTGAATCGGGCCCGCGGCTCAAGCCGCGCCGCCAGTTTCCGCAAGCGTGCTGTCGCCGCGGTGGGTTCACTGAACCACCAGGCAAAAAAATCGATCACCTTCCCGAAGCCGCAATTCTCAATCAGGCCGGCGTAGTACGGCGGGTTGTGAGTCGTCAGCAGCGTGGGCGGATGTTCGAACCCTTCGACCAGCAGTCCGCAAGTGTAGTTGGTTGAGTAATCGATTGGGCCCATAAGCTCATTGCGGCCTTTGCCGCGGACCCAGCTGCCTGCTCGTTCAAAGAGCGCCGCAGCTACATCAGTATCATTGACGCAGTCAAACAATCCGAAACAGCCCACATTCGATTGATGCTGCGCATTATAGCGCGGGTCGTCACTGGCCATAATTCGGCCAACGACCTCGCCATTTTTGCGTGCCAGAAATAACGCGGCATCACCATGTTTGTAGAATGGGTGATGTTTGCGGTCGATGAATGCCTTGCGTTCCATGATCAGCGGCGGCACCCAGGCCGGATCGCGTGCGTAGATCTTCCACGGAAATCTGATGAACGCGGCGCGATCGCGGCGCGAGATGACCTCTGAAATTTCGATATCCGACACGCAGGGACCCGTTAGACAGAGTTTCGTCGGCTTTCTACGACATTCAGCATCGATCCCGCCATCTTTTCTTCCCGAAACAAAAGATAGACGAAGAGCAAATTCAGAGGGATCAGCTCGAACCAGAAATAATAAACCGGCTGACTAATGAACAAGAGCGCAAATAAGACCAGCATGCGCACGTTGGTCATCAGCAGCCCCCACCATTTAAGCATCGGACGGGCGAGATTCCGGTAACGGGTTCTCACCTCATCAGGAATGTGGTTGTGAAATAACCTGGCCGCGAGAGCACGCAAGGCTTTTACGCGTGGTGCCAGCATTTCCTGTTGGCGAGTGAAGTTCAGATACAAGGCAAGAAGGAGCTTGCGCCACGGTGCCTGGCGCCAGGTCAATTTTCGATAATCCAAATGCAATTCGGACGAGGAATCCAAATCTGTCTGCCTTCGGGCTGTGACAAAGTAGAGATAGGTATTGCGATAATAATCTGCGGCTGCGCCTTGCAGCGCGTGGCTAACGCCTGCAGCGAGCGCGAGCACACAAACCGCCGGCGACGAGCCTTCGACCAGGTAACGAAGAGTCAGGTGAACGTAAATGCTGACGAAAACCAGGTGATCGGCAATGCTGTCAATGATTCGACCTTCGCGGCTTTCCTGATGAGTTAAGCGCGCGAGCTGGCCGTCGGCGTTGTCGAGTGTATTGGCACAAACATGCAGCACCATTCCAACAACGTTGATGCTGAGGTTTCTATAGTAATAAAGGTGTCCGGCGATGACGCCGGAGATACCCGCCAGAAAACTGACTCCTGTCGGCGTCAACTTGAGCCGGGCAAAGATTTGGGCCAGCCAAAATCCTATCGGTCTGTAAAAATACAGATCGAATGCCCCCTCCACGTCACGGGCCTTGAAAGTCGATTCAATCTTTGGAGGCGTTGTTTGAACAACCTGTGACGGCATTAAGAAGTCATCCTCACCGCCAGTTCAGACATCTTGCAGCGCAACCGGAATGTAGTTGCCTTGATTTTCGAATCGGCTTTCAGCGTGTCATCGAGAATGTTGAGCGCTTCATCGAGATCGGCGCGCGTGTGTTTGGCTGTCACGCAAGCGCGGAAACAAATCTTGTTTTGCGGCACTGCCGGATAATCAACCGGCGCTACCCATAAACCTCGCCGTCGCAGCTCATGCCCTAACCGGTACATGCGTTCCCGATCGCCGATCACCAACGGCATGATGTACGTGGTCGACTGACCGGTATCGATGCCAATGTTGCGCAGTTGTGCGTGAAAATAATCCGCGTTCTCCCAAAGCTTCTTTCGCAACTCCGGTTCGCGCATTCCGATTTCCAACGCCTTCAAAATTGCAGCCACCACGACTGGCGGCAAAGCGCACGAATAGACGTACGGGTGCGCATAAAAGCGAAGATAGCGAAGGGTCTCCTTCGGGCCGGCCACAAATCCGCCCAAGGCGCCAAAAGCTTTCGAAAATGTGCCGTACACCAGCGGGATCCGGTCTTCGACATCAAATTTTTCCGCGGCACCGCGACCGTGTTCACCGCAGGCCAGCATCGAGTGCGCTTCGTCCACAAAAACACTCGCCCCGTGCGACTCGGCGATATCGACCAAGGCCGGCAAGTTTCCGAAATCGCCGTCCATTGAATAAATTCCCTCCATCACCACGAGTTGCCGGCGCCCCTGTTTGCGCGCCAGTGCCTTATCGAGTGATGCAGGGTCGTTATGCTCAAACTTGTCCGCCCGACAGCGCGACAACGCGGCGCCATCGCGCAAACTCAAATGCGAGCGATTATCCAGAATCGCCACATCGTTTTTCCGAAGCAACCCGGAGATAGTTCCAAGCGCTCCGCCAAACCCGCTGTTGAAAAGCATGGCGTCTTCGCGTCCGAGAAATTTTGCAACCCGTCGCTCGAGTTCCCGGTGAAGGTCGGTCATTCCGGAAAGCATCGGCGAACCGCAGGCGCCGAGGCCGTGCGTTTTCAATGCCTCCTGTGCTGCGAGAATGACCTCGGGATGATTGGCCAGACCAAGATAATTGTAGGAACAAAGGTTAACCACCGAGCGTGGGCGCCCGTTGTAATCAATTGTCGTGCGTGCGTCGGCACTTGCCAGCAGCTCCGGTTCATAAAGTTCCACAGCGTATGTGGCCTGTCGCATCCAGTGGCTGAATCCAGTGGGCGCTTCGAGTGGATCATTTTTGTCCTGCGCCAGGAAATCGCTCAGACTGAGTTTTGCCGGGTCCGCATTCATTGCATGGTAAGCTGCCTTTTATTCGCTGCCGTCCGAATGGACGGAGCTTGCCGGCAAAATGGAGGGGTATTGTGCTTCACAGATTCCTTACGGGTTTATTCGCTGCATCCGTATGCAGCCGAGTTTCCGTGTCGGGGCAGCCAATTTAGCGACTTTCGGATTTGAGACAAGACTTTAGTCGCCTAAAGCCATAACCCTGCAGCCGAACCCCCAGATTGACTAAAAGCACCCGCTAATCGACCACGAGGATCACGCGACACAGTGCCGCCGTCATTTTCGCGTAGTGCGAAAAACGTAATCCCAAAGCGGCGAGCTAATGCCGTATCCAACGTGGTCGTCTTTGAAATGGTGACGAAGATGATATTGCTTCAACCAGAGCCAGGCACCGCGCTTCATTGACAGGTGATGTGTGGCGTAATGGAGCATGTCATAGCAGACGTATCCGAACACCAACCCTGCAAACGCGGGAGGGGTCAAGCTACCGAAAACCACAAAAAACAGACCGTAAAAGAGAAATGCCAGGGGAACACTCACGACCGGCGGCATAACAAGTCGGCGCGCGTCGTTGGGATAATCATGATGCACTCCATGGACCACGTAATGCAATCGTTTTCCCCATCGAGTCTTCGGTTCATAATGAAATACGAACCGATGAATGAGATATTCGAACAGGGTCCAGAGCAAGATTCCTAACAAGAATAGCGCCATCACCGCCGCGACGGAGAACTGTCGCTGCCCTAGCGAGACGTAAAGCATATAGCCGATCACCGGTACGTACAACACCAACGGCGTGACCGGATGGACTCTTGAAAAGAATTCCATGAAGTCGCTCTCGAACATGCGCACGGTTTCGTTCTTGTTCGAGACGTACAATCTTTCCGCCATGATTAAAAACTAATGGGCCTCACACTCATATCAAGACTGCCGACGTGATCGACTGTCATGTGCGACACCCGTTGCGAATCGGGCTTTACTTTCATTCGTTCAACCCGCGAGTAGAGAGTGTACCTTTTATCGAAGACAAATTGGAACAGCAACCGGCTCCAGGACGAATGATATTTCAAATTGTTGTAAAATTCAGGCGCCATGGCGCGCAGCTTGGGCAGGTTGTTCCAAGGAATTGAGGGTAAATCATGATGCTCGTTATGATACCCCATGTTGAGAGCAACCCGGTTGATCGGTCCGTAATAGCTGAAAGTTTCCTGATCGAAATCGTAAGTGTAATGCTCCTGGATCCAGCGAGCACCGACCGGGTGTAATCCAATCGAAAAGAAAAATGCGAAAACGAGGTAAAGAAACCCTGGCCAGCCGCAAAAATAAACAATTGCCACGTCGTACAAGGCCGCACATACGAAATTGATAAAAAACCAGCGGTCCCACATCTTGATCGCTTTTAACCGCGGTGGTCGCGTTATCTGGAAAAACGGAAAGAGCATGAGCCAGATTGCCTTGCGATACCATTTGTTGCCCACAAGGCGCGCTTCCCAGTGATTCGCCAGGTCGGCATCATGTTCGTAGTCCCCCTGATGCGAATGATGCTTCAAATGATAGACACGGAATCCCATGGCGCCCGGAGTCAGATTTGGAAGATCGGCGATAATGGCCACGATCTTGTTCCAGCTTTTGCTCCGAAAAATCAGATTGTGAGTCGCGTCGTGAATGATGACGTAATTGGCATGATTTGCGAACGCGCCAATGCAATAAGCGATCAGAGCGCTCAGCCACCAGTAACCGAGGCCAAGATTTCCCATTCCGTACGCAATGCCCGTTTGCATTACTACGATCGAAATCGCAATAAGCGCAGTCCATGGATTGCGCACCATCAACCGCCGGACTTCGGGATGGGCTTTGATGATTAAGCGCGCTCGTCCTGGATGTGGCTGATCGGCTTCAGACTGGTAAAACGCGGCTTGCATCTGTTTAATGAGGATAAACGAACTACCAGCCTCGGTAATTTCAAGTAATCGCCAATTAAAAAATGCGGTGAGCCGCTTCGATCCTGCTTCAATAATGAATGACTTTGATGCGGTCCGTGCGGCAATATTCGGCGAATGACACCCTTTGTGAAGCCTCAACACATGTCGAGACTTTATAAAAAACCGGCATTCCGCGCCTCTGCTGCCATCGGTCGGCTTGTTTTTGTTGCAGCTTCTGTGGAGGCGGTGACTACCTCGCCTGCTTCAGAGCCACTGGCCAAGGGAATTCAAGACAACTCGTTCCTTATTGAAGAAGCTTACAACCAGGAAGCCGGCGTGGTGCAGCACATCTTAAATGTTCCGATCAATTTTATGAACGGAGCGCGAGAGATTACCCCGAGCTTTACTCAAGAATGGCCGGTCTTCAGTCAGACGCACCAGTTCTCGTATACTATTCCTTACGCTTTTACCGAGGACGAAAGTGGCATGGAAGACATGCGGCTGAATTATCGGGTCCAGGCATTAACGGAAGACAGATACACTCCCGCTTTCGCCCCGCGTTTGTCTCTTGTGCTTCCAACCGGTGACCCGGATAAGGGCTTGGGCGTCGGAAGAGTCGGTTACGAAACGAATTTGCCTTTCAGCAAAATCGTAAGCGATCATTGGACCGTTCATTTTAACGCCGGCATGTCAGTCTTTCCTGATGTGCGAAACCACGATCTGACGAATTACAATGTCGGAGCCAGCGCTATCTTTGCCGTGAGCCGCGACTTCAATCTCATGCTCGAAACAGTTGCAGGGTGGAACGACGATGTGGACGAAGGCGTGTTCTCAGCTGGGCCAACGGTGAACCGTTCTACCAACGTGGTCATTTCTCCCGGGGCGCGCTATGCGATCAACTTGCCAAATGATGCTCAATGGGTTCTGGGCTTGGGCCTGCCCATCGGGATCACTTCCGACTCACCAGATTGGGGTTTTTTCTTTTATTGTTCATTTGAGCATCGGTTTATACGGATCGAAGCCAATCGTTGACGGCATCGTCAACGCTTCGCCAGGAAATAGCCCAGAAGAAGCATCCATCCCGGTATCTGGCAGATGAGTATCAGCTCGATGAGTCGCAAGACTTGTTCAAGATTTACGTTCATCGGCCGATGCGTTTTGGTTGTGGTCGCAATGAATATCGCCGGCACCGATCTTCGACTCGGCTCCTCGCGGATAAGTGCGATGGCAATTGAAAAATCGGCTGACTGCAGGTGAACTCGAGCTTTCTGGCCACGAAATAACAACGCGAAAGCGTGCAACTTTGTTTTTCAAAAAGTCGAACGGCGACGCGAATTCAAGAAAACCCCCATTTTTCACTAAGCGTTGCGCCTAGTGTCCACAAAGTTTGCACAGTCTTTCGAATCAGATTTGTCCTCACCTTCAACTCGACCTCAGAATGGTGCGGTTTCTCCGTCGGAATTCCACTGTTTAGCATTGCAGTTTTGCGCCGCACTCTCGTTCGGCTCCGGAAAGTAAGTTAAATTTTTAAGGCGCATCGCGAATCGGCACAGGGGATGCCGCTTGGCTCGTGCGCAGGTTAAGGGTCTGCTGCAGATATCGGAATTACGCCGCGCGGATTCTTGCGGCAATGTTAAGTATTCCGACGTAGAGCTCTCAGCCCAACTAACGCCGTACGATTTTGGCCGTCGCGCGCTTTGTATCTGGGCATCTGTCAACTGCTTCCAATTGAGTAAGCAGCCGAATAAACCTTCAAGAATTGCGTTCGCAACTCCGTGCCCGAACTGACGGTCTAACGAAAATCCTTTTTTTCGAAAACTTGGTCTGATTGATTCCGTAGAAGCAGGTAATACCGGCTATAGATGCGACAAAGGCACGCATTCAGCAGGCCGGAATAAAAATCCCAACAAAACGTCACGGAAGCCCAAAACTCTTCCTCCACTAACACCTCCGAAGCATCTGTTGCGTGACGCGCCTGCGATTCCAAACAAATGAAAAAGAAAAAAGCGCTTTCATTCAATATCATCATTTTACTTCTTGCTGCTGCGACCACATTCAGTCTCGCGCCTCAGGCGGTTGCCACGCCGGGCGATCTTTATGCCACGGACCTCGCCACCAACTCAATCGTGGTCTACGCACATGACGGAACAAAGAGGACTTTTGCAACCGGCCTCAACAATCCCCAAGGCCTCGTCTTCGACCCAGCAGGGAATCTGTATGTAGCTGACGCTGGCAGTGGCAACATCTATAAATTCGCCAGGGGCGGCGGCCGGAGCACGTTTGCCTCAGGGTTAATCAATCCAATTGGCGTTGCCATTCAGGGATCGAACCTGCTTGTCGCAGAAAATGGTGGCAACTTCGTATCGAGTTTTGCTCTCAACGGAGCCGCCAAGACGATTTCCATTCCAGGTATCACTGCTCCCATTGGCGTCGCTGTCGACGGGGTTAATCGCTACGTTGCTAACAATGCCTCGGTCTTCAAAGTAGAGCCTGATGGTACCATGACCGATATTGACCCCGGAGATGGGAGCCGAAATGTGACGGTTGACGGGAGAGATAACGTTTTCGTCACTACTGACTCTGGCGGGGTGACGAAAATCACTCCAACCGGGACGATAACACCTTTCGCATCGGGACTCGTCGATCCGCATGGGATGGCGTTTCGACCCAAAAGGTATGCCAATGACGTGGATGGCGTGGGCCATCTTTTAGCGGCTGATACTGCCGCCGGGCAGATCTACGACTACACCGTCGATGGAACCAGAACTCTGTTCGGTCCAGCAGGAGGAAGTCCAAACTTTCTCGCCTTCGAAACAATCTTCCCGATAAAGTCCGATTTCAGTGGGGACGGGAAATCCGATATTCTTTGGGAAAACAGCGTCAGCGGGCAACGAATCATCTGGCTCATGAACGGCACCAGCTATAGCAGCTATGTCGATCTCGGAACCGTGCCAACATCGTGGAAAATTGTTGGGTCGAGCGATTTCAACGCGGACGGTAGCTCGGACATCCTGTGGGAAAACAGCGCAACTGGCCAGCATGTCATCTGGCTCATGAACGGCACCACTTATAACGGCTTTGCCGATTTGGGAATCGTGCCGACATCGTGGCACGTCGTCGGTTCGGACGATTTCAACGCGGACCGCAACCCCGACATTCTCTGGGAAAACAGCGTAACTGGTCAGCACGTCATCTGGCTCATGAACCGCACCAACTATAGCGATTTTGCCGACTTGGGAGTCGTACCCACCTCATGGAAGATTACAGGTTCCGGCTTTTTCGACGGTGACGGCAGTCCCGACATACTTTGGGAAAACACTGCAACTGGCCAGCACGTGATCTGGATCATGGACGGCACGAGCTATAGCAGCTTTGTCAACCTCGCGACTTTGTCGACATCCTGGCACGCCTCGGGCGCGGCTGATTTCAATGGCGACGGCAAGACAGACATTCTGTGGAGCAACAAGATCAGCGGGCAGCGCGTCATCTGGCTGATGGACGGCACCAGCTATAGCAGTTATGTCAACCTCGGCGTTGTCGCGACAACGTGGGACGCCAGGAATTTCTAGAACAACATTTGGTCGTGTCGCTGCCAACGCGCACGGCATAATCCGCAACTGATCGCATCTGACTAATCGTTGCCGCCGCGCGATATGTGACGTGGCGTATGCCAGGTCACTGACTCGCAGTTGGAGGACTCAATTCGTTTGCATCAGGAAAAACGGCGAAGCTGGGTGTTAGATCTCCTCAGGAAACGATGCGAGTCGCCCGACGAAAAAACTCCTGAAAAAGCCTGAATTTTTTGCCGTTCGGAAATCGGAATGTTGATTTGCCTTCATGTAGTTGAGCGGGCCGATCTTAAGAAATAGCGGTTTTCCGCAAAATTGTGTTGACAAGGTCCGCGCTAATTCGCCAGTATCGGGCCGCGTTAAGTCTGTTAGGCCCTCCAAGTCCTCCACCTGACGCGCTTTCCGCAGGAATCGGCGGGCGAATGATTCGCTCGCACAAACAGAGCTTTGGAGGTCACGAGCCAGGGATTTTTCCGGACGCGAAGGATTTCCAAATTTCATCCAACGTTAAACTCCACATCGAAAAGCAAATCCACTTCACATGATAAAAAAACCAAACTCACAATCCGCCTTCTTTAATCTCCATGTCTTGGCCGGCCTGTTCATCGTTCTGGCCGGCGTGTTTTTAGCGCTAATAGGCTTCGGAACGTTCTCAGGACTTACCGCTAGCTCTGCACAGGCGCAGCAAAGCCATAAAGTTGTAGATGTCGCCGGGCTCCCGCCGGGATTTGATTGTGCCTCGATAGCCGCGAACGGCATCGACAAGCAAGAAAACCACCGTGCCGGACTGATTATGATTGCCTGTGGAGAGTCCCAGGGAGGTTCACCATTGTCCTATGGTGCTTTCTCTCAGCGACTCTATGCTGCACTGACAGCTCCCTTCGCGTATGGAGGCGCAGATGTTAATCTAGTCACGGGCGCCGAGAACATTTCACACCCGACTCAATCTGAGACCTACGCCCTGGTCAATCCCGATAACCCGAACCAGATAGTCGTTACGTACAACGATTCACGAACTGCCTCCGCCAATTACTCCGGTGCATCGTTCTCGAGTGACGGCGGCACCACCTTCAGCCGACTGAATCCAAGCCCGTTCGCCAGCGGACACGGCACTAATTTTGGCGATCCCGTGACTCTGTACAACAAACCTACCAGCACGTTCTTTGGAATTTTTCTAGCGACGGGCTGTGGCGGCCAGGGTATCGGCGCCTGGAAATCAACGAACGGAGGGGCGACGTGGACGACTGGCCCTTGCATTCACAATGGCAGCTCTGATGACCGCGAGTCTGGATGGTCCGACAACAATCCTTCATCCCCATTCTTTGGACGGATGTACGTTTCCTGGAACAACTTCGCTGTTGGCGGCGGTGCCCTCCAAGCGAGCTTCTCCACTGACAACGGCAACACCTGGACGCTGCGAACGGTCAGCAACACCGGGACTTTCATTCGTAATACCCAGATCACCGGTGACATGTCCGGTAATGGTACCATCTATATCGCGGGCATGGACGAAGGCGGCGGCGGATTTCCTCACAACAACGTTAACCACGTCTACAGGTCGACCGATGGTGGCAACACGTGGGTGCACACCTATACCGGCCCCGCCTTTCCGGGACCGGGAGTTGGAGCATCGGGTTACTTTGCTTGCATGTTTACCGGGAGCCCGTCTGGTGTCTACTGGCGACACGAGGGATGGGGTGAGCCTGCCGCATTAAATAACGTGGTTCATCTGGTTTACTCGCGCCACGGCGCGGGCGCGGATGCCGGCGATGTCTTTTACATCCGTTCCACCGACAGCGGTGTCACTTTTGATGCGCCGTTGAAGTTGAATACCGATACCACGACCCGTCCTCAGTGGCAGCCTAACATCTCCGTGAGTCCGACCGGCTCTCTATTTGCGACCTGGTACGATGGGCGCGAATTCGGCAGCTGCACATATGGTAACCCAGGAGTGCCGTGCTATCGGATGTGGTCGCGCAAATCAACCGACAACGGCGCAACATGGTCGCCTGACAGTGCGTTGTCAGATGTGCCCAGCCCGCTTCCTGCGCAACCTGATTTCACGGTGCAAGGAACGTATGCGGGTGATTACGACTACGGCTCTGCGACAGCTACCCAGCACGTCACTTCATGGGTGGACGGGCGCGTGACCCTCAGCGGCTCGTCGCAGCAGGATGCGTTCTTCGACAGAGAGCCGTCCGGCGGAGGGACAGCAATTGAACTCACGGCGCGTCTGCAGACTCAGGGAGATAATCACAGGGTGAAACTGACATGGTCGCCCGCTGATGGCGGCAGCGTGAACGTATCGCGAAATGGTAATATCAAGACGACAGCCGACGACGGACAAGTGATTGACAACCTCGGAACCCGAACAGGAACGTTCACCTACCAGGTTTGTGAAACGGACTCGGGCGACTGCTCAAATGAAGTCCAGGTCCAGGTTCCGTAATCGTTCTATCCGACTGCTGAAAGACATATAAGAAATCATAACCAAAAGGGCATCCGGTGAACGCCGGATGCCCTTTTACCAAAAAACAGTCCTATGACATCAAATCGCGCAGTCACTTCGGCCCGCTTGCGGCGTCTCCTTTGTTCACTGTTCATCGTGGCAGCTGCCATCGCAGCGGTTGGGGCGTTCGGCTCCTCAGGTGCCAACAGCCAAGGTAGCCCTCCTGAACAACCTACGATGAAGAGCAAGATTGCGCCTTGGGTCATGGAACATACAGCGAACGGCCAGCAGGCGGAGTTTTT
>DASREH010000009.1:0-11375 GCA_035652195.1 Candidatus Udaeobacter sp.
GGAACGTCCGGATCGAAATAAGTGCCTCCCTTGCTCACGATCCGGATGGCATTGATCACGTGTTCGGGCGCGCCAGTCTTCATCACATAACCGCTGGCGCCGCTGGCCACCACTTCCTCGAGATAAGTCGATTCGCTGTACAGAGTGAGGCCGATAATTTTCGCCTTGGGCTGAAGCTCTTTGAGCCGTCGCGTTGTTTCGATGCCATTCATGTCCGGCATCGAGCCATCCATCATGATGACATCTGGATTAACGCGTGAGAGCAGTTGAAGCGCAGCCCGGCCACCACTTGCTTCGGCAGTGACCTCCAGGTCGGGTTGCAAATTGATGACCTTACGCAGCGCTTCGCGAAGAGCAGCGTGATCATCGACCAACATCACCCCAATTTTCTTCCTTGATGCAGTCTGTTTTTTCTTCATGTCGTTTTTAAAGCGGGTATGCGGACGATCAACGCTGTGCCGCGTCCCGGTGCGGATTCGATGCTCAGACTTCCGCCTAACACATTTAATCGCTCCCGAATTCCGCTGAGCCCAAGTCCCCCTCTTTGATCGGCTCGCGGCCGCGGTTTTGCCGTATCAAATCCACGGCCATCATCCTCGATGATTGCCTGGACATAGCCGGCGGTCCCTTGAAGAATAATACTGACACGCCTCGCTCGGGAATGCTTGGCGACGTTGTTCAGTGCTTCCTGGATGATGCGATACAGCGCAGTCTCAGCTTCTTTCGAAACTTCGCTCGGATTGTACTGACTGCACTCTATGTCAACATCGATCGCCCACTGAGTAGACCATTTTTCCACAAGGTTGCCGATGGCCTTCACCAGGCCGAGATCGTCGAGGGTGGAGGGGCGCAATTCGAGGGCGACCCGGTGAAGATCGCGCGCGGTATGCGCGGCCAGTTCCTGAAGCGGCACGACCGCGCCTCGAAACTTTTTTGGCGCCGCGTCGTGCAGCGACTTGAGGCTAAGATTGAGCACGGTGAGGTTTTGACCCATTTGATCGTGCAATTCGCGGGCAATGCGGCGCCGTTCTTCTTCCTGCGCATTGAGTAATTGACGACGCAAGGCTTCCCGGGACGCTTCCGCGCGCTCGCGTTCGCTGATTTCGCGGCGAAGTTGCTCGTTGGATTCAACCAGGCTGGCCGTGCGTTCCTGGACGAGAACTTCCAGTTGCTGCGCGCGATCGGCCAATTGTTCGTGCGCGTCACGCAGTTCGCGTTGAGCGCGCCGTTGTTCTTCGAGAAGATCGCGGAGTTGAAACTGCCGACGCCGGGAATTCAACGCGACTTCAACCGAACGCAAAAGTGTCATCGAGCTGAGCGGCCTTTCCAGCAGAGTCAGTGTGCCTGCGGCTTCCGCGGCCAGTTCCAGTAACCGGTTCAGCCGTGTCTCACCACCAGTCGTGAGGATAATGAGCGGTAACTCGGACCAGGCAGGCTGCATCTTGAGAGTGTTGACCACGTCCAGACCTCGCTCCATTTCCAACGCCTCTTCGGTGAGCAGGAGGGCGCCGGCGCCGGCATTGATCTCAGCGCAACAATCCGCGGCGCCGTTACAAATTGTGGCCGACAACCCGCGGTTCGTGAGCAGTTGCGCGATGGCCCGCGCATCTTGCCCGACCGGCGCCATCACCAGCACACGGCGGTCATGATCGTTTTGTCGCATTGCCGGAGGACAACATTTTCTCAGCCGCGCCCTGAAAGACTGGGATACCGGTCAAAACACCTTGAAATTCACGCAACGGCTCGCCGATGCGAATCCCTTTGCCTGGTTCCAGCTTGAATTCGCGAATCGTCTTCTCGTGCCGGCCGCTCCGCTTTTTGATTACGGCGATCGATTGCTTCACCTCACCGGCGGCTTCGAAGAAGCGCAAAATGACGACCATGTCGGAGAGATAACTCAAATCGACCGGCGCCTCGGCTGCCGCGACCAGTCCATGCTGGGCGAGGATGAGAATGGTCACGACACCTTGCTGATTCAGATACGAGTTGAGCTCGTGAAGTTGGTTGTTGAGGTACTTCTCGCCCGGCATTGCATTGAGATAACCGTTGAGACTGTCAATCACTACCAGTTTGCATCCGTCGGATACGTTCTTGCGAATGCGGGCTGCGAACTCGCCGGGTGAAATCTCCGCAGGATCGACCTGCTGTGCGATGATGAGGCCGCGTTTTATATACGGTTCTAAATCCAGTCCCATCGCCTTGGCGCGGGCGAGCATGATCCCGCGCGTTTCGTCAAAGGCGAACAACAACGAGCGATTGCCAGTCGCCGCCATCTGTCGCACGTATTGCAATGCGAGCGTGGATTTGCCGGTGCCCGCCGGTCCAAGAATCAGCGTTGTCGTTCCTCGATCCAAACCGCCACCAAACAAATCATCGAGCTGTTTGACGCCGCTTGGCACTGATCGCCGTCGAAAAGATGCGTAATGTTCGGACGCCACCAACCGCGGGAAGATGCGCAGACCTCCCGTCTCGATCATGTAATCGTGATAGCCTTCGCGAAATTTGATACCGCGGAGCTTGAGCACTCGTAACCGCCGCCGTGAGATGCCGTAGTCAGGCGAAAGCTGTTCCATCTCAATCACTCCGTGACTCAAGCTCAAAATGTGCGGGTCAACACCGATTCCACTTTTGTCGTCAAGAAGCAGCACCGTGCTTCCAAGTCGGGCAAAGTGTTGCTTTAAGTTCAGGAGCTCGCGCCGATACCGGAGTGGCGTCTCCGCGATTAACCGGAACTCCGAGAGAGAATCGAAGACGACGCGTGTCGGCTGCCTTTTGGTGGCTTCATCGATCAACAATTTGCTGATCTTGTTTAGTTCCATCTCCGAAGGACGGAAGACAGTGGTTTGCTCTTCGGGTCTCAACAGCTGTTCGATTGCAGACAACTCCATGAGCGGAATTTTTTCCAGTGACCAGCCATGCGATCGCGTGACCTTCAACAATTCGTGCCTGGTTTCAGAAAGCGTGATATAAAACACCGATTCACCGCGACGCACGCCTTCAAGTAAATATTGCAACGCCAGCGTCGTTTTTCCGGAGCCGGGATCGCCTTGTATTAAATAGAAACAACCAGGGGCCAGGCCGCCGCGTATGATTTCGTCCAATCCCTCAATGCCGGTTGGGCAACGTTCGCTGGATGGAGCGATCTTTGAGTTTTTGCGAGTTCGAGCGGATTTCATAACAGGTTAACAGGTTGCCAGGGGTTTAATTCGCCTGCGCCTCGAGCGTTATGTTGAGCAAGCAGGGGTTATAAATGCATCGCAAGAGACATCTCTGATGAATGGATTAAATTCGGTGTGCTAATGCGATTAGAACAACCGGGGAGCGATAAACGCAAGGAATGCGAAAGTTCAAGAGGCGATCGTTGTATAATGCCATAAGAGGTCGCAACACAAAACGGCGTCCCGCTACACCCAATCCACTCAATCGCGAGTCGGGCAACATCAGCTGAATTTATCTTGCATCGATAGCGACTTACCATGCCTGCTGACTACAGCCTGTTACCATACCTGGTGACTACAGCAACAAAATGCCTTCCGGCAATGCGGCTCAAAATGACCGTTTGTGTTTCGTACAATCCGAACGATAGTGCGCGCTTATTGGATTACTCGTTTAACTTCACTGCGCGGTAGATCGTCAGGTGAGCGTCGCTCATTGGTGGTTTGAAACCCGATTCCCGGGAACGGCTCTGTAGGTCTGTAGTTTTTCCAAATTCAAACACAATGAAAATGTACGTAGGTAATCTCTCTTTTGAGACCACCGAGAACGATCTGCAGGATCTGTTCGAACAACATGGCACCGTCAATGAAGTCCATTTGATGATGGACCGATTCACGGGAAAATCACGCGGATTCGCGTTTGTCACGATGAATGACAAAGCGCAATCCAGTGCCGCCATGAGCGCCCTGAACGGCAGCCAATTGAACGGCCGTGCACTAACCGTGAACGAAGCGCGTCCGCGCGAGGAACGCCCGCGTCCCAATAGCGGCGGTCGACGCCCGTTCGCCGGCAAACGCTGGTAGAGCCTCGATAATTGATAGCTGATCGTTGAGCTAGGAAGAAATCCCAATCAGCGATTAGCAGTCAGAGATTAGAAAAAGCAGCATGAATTCAGAAAAAGCGATCTCCATCGAAGGAACGATCACGAGCGTGCTACCCGGGACAATGTTTCGGGTCGCGCTGGCCAACGATCACCTGGTGCTTGCGCATATCTCGGGCAAAATGCGCAAACGTTTCATTCGCCTGACAGTCGGTGATCGGGTGAGGATGCAGATGTCGCCCTACGACACCGCCAAAGCCCGAATTGTTTACCGGCTCTAGTGATTTTTCGCATCCCCATCGATCGTATCAACTGGACGACCAGCTCGTTCCTAATCGGCACGTTTATTTTAACGTTGACCGCCGTGCCTCTCTATCTGTGGCATTTTGGATGGGATTGGTTTCATTTCGCGGTCTTCGCAGTGTTGGCGACTGCCACTGGATTCAGCATTACGCTCGGCTATCACCGGTTGTTTTCGCACGCGACGTTTCAGGCTCGACTGCCCGTGCGTTTATTCACGCTGATATTCGGCGCGGCGGCGTTCGAAAATTCAGTTCTAATGTGGGCCAGCGATCATCGCCGGCATCACAAACATGTCGACCACGCCGAAGACCCGTACGATATCACCAAAGGATTTTTCCATGCACACATTGGCTGGTTGCTGTTCAAGCTCTGGCCGGAACCGCCACTGGATAATGTGGCCGATCTGAAAAAAGATCCGTTGGTGATGTGGCAGCATCGGCACATTCATTTGCTCGCTGTCCTGGTGAGTTTTGGTTTGCCAACTTTGCTCGGTGCGCTTTGGGACGGCTGGGCCGGCGCGCTTGGTGGTTTTCTCATCGGCGGCGTAGCCAAAGTGGTCGTGCTTCAACACGGCACGTTCCTGATCAACTCCGCCTGTCACACCATTGGGCGTCAGCCGTACTCAACCCGGTGCAGCGCGCGCGACTCCTTTGTAATGGCGCTGTTTACCTTCGGCGAGGGTTACCATAACTATCACCACGAGTTTCAACACGACTACCGCAACGGAGTGAAGCCGTGGCAGTGGGACCCGACCAAATGGTTGATCTGGAGTTTTTCCAAGATTGGCCTAACGAACGGGCTGCGTCGCGCCCGGGCGGAATTGATTTTGTCGAGCGAGGCTAACGTGCGAAGAACAGCCACAGGCAAGCAGGTGACAGGTTCGGCTGGCTGTGGTGAGAGTCGGATGGGTGTGCATGATGCCCGGACTAATTCTGTTTTCGGTAAAGCCAGGGCGGCGGAGCTTGTTATTGGCGACAGGGAAAACGGGCCCTGATATTTTCCGCGCATGTGGCTCCTCAACTGAGAAGCGCGAAGATCTCAGTTGGAATTTGTTTTCCTTTCACTGCCACTTCCCCCAACCGGCGCGTGTGATATTTACCCCTGGCTTTGGCCAGCGTGCTGCCGCCGACGATGATTCGCGCGTGGTATTCCGGTGTTTTGGTTAATTCTTCAAGACGCCAGGCCAGGTTTACTCCGTCACCGATCACCGTGTAATTGAGACGGGTCTCGGAACCCATATTGCCGGCAACAACAACACCGGTGTTAATGCCAATGCCTACACCGACCTTCGCCAAACCGGCGCGATGCCATTGTTCGTTTAACTCATCGAGCGCGCTGATCATTTCTAACGCGGCGCGCAGCGCCCGGTCGGCATCGTCAGCCGACGCGACCGGAGCCCCAAACAATGCCATGAGCGCGTCGCCAACATACTTGTCCACCACGCCGCCGTGCTTTTCCACGATCCCCGACATACGAGTGAAGTAGTGATTGAGAATCGTGAGCATTTCTTCCGGACGAAGCGCTTCGCTCATTCTGGTAGAGTCTCGCAGGTCTGAAAAGAGCACCGTCACTTCCCGCTGCTCACCACCAAGTGTGACGTTCTTCCGAAGCAACTCGGAGGCGATTGCCGGGGAGACGACCTTGCCTAACAAGTCGCGAACACGATCGCGTTCTGCCAGGCCGGCGCTCATTTGGTTGAAGGAGGTGGCAAGTGATCCGATTTCATCTTCCTGCTTAAGGTCCACGCGATAATTGTAATTCCCGGCAGCGATTTCACGCGCGCCGCTGGCGAGTTGCAACACCGGTCGTGAAACGCCTCGCGCGATCCAGACGCCAAGTACGGCAGAGACAGCCAGGCCCAGTAGCGCCAGGATCAGGTAGGTTCGTTCAAGTCGAAGATAAGGTGCGAGCTCCTTGTCCAGCGATCGTTGCAGCAGCGCGATGGGATGTGCGTTTTCGGCCGGAAGCGGCACGACGTAGCTGACGAAACTTTCCCGCGCCAGGCGCAGATCAATCACCTGCTTTGGCGGAAGTTGGCGATCGCGTAACATTTCAGCAATGGCCGGTCGGTTCGGGAGAGTCGTGCCAAATAACTCGGAGCCGTTTAGAAAAGTGATCTCAAGATTGGTGTACAACTTGATGTCACGCGCGAACTCATCGCCAATGCGGAACATTGGACAAAGCCACGCAATTGGATCCGGCGCCAGCAGTGGCGCCACGGCCATGACATAGAGCTCGCGATCGAGCACAACAAATGCATATGTGCCGTCGGTCGTCTCGGCTTTTTGAATCAGCTTTGGAAATGGAAACGGCACGCCGGTCAATTGCGGGCGGCGCGTATCGAAGAGAAGTTCCTTGTCGAGCGAAGCGATCAAGACCGCATCAGCCCTGACGCGGCCACGAAGGCTGGCTAACGCAGAAAGCGTTGTCTCACGATCCTCATCGGCTCCGGCAAAAGCTTCCTGAAAGGCGTGATCGCGCGAAAGAATCGCGACTGCCGTCGTGATCTGCTGGTTACGGCGCTCAATTAGTTTTTCGAAAATGCGCGCACCGCTCCGCAGACTCGATTCAATCTGCGTCACCGCATGCCGCCGGTTGGCCTGGCGGACCAGCAGGTAGATTGCGCATTGCAGCAGCGTCAGGAGCGCAATCAGGAAAAAGAGGAGCCGGCTTCGAAAACTGCGGAACCGAAATTTCAGCGATAGCCTCCAGTGTTTAACCCGGGTGCCCGCTTTGCACGCAGGTCGTGTTTGAGCGGCAGGGTGAACAGCAAACCTTTTGTGCCGCCGCCAACATCGACGCGTTGGGCGAGCATTTCCGGCCGGCCCTTCAGCGCCGGGTGCCATACCTGTACGGTGTATTGCCCAGGTGGAAGATCTTTCAACACGCTGTGTCCATCTTGTTTCGTCACTTGAAAATACGGCGTCGGCAGCACGGCGATGTAAGCAATCATCCAGTCATGAATGTTACAGCCCAGAGTGACGAAACCGACCTTGTCGAACACGACCGGTTCAGCGGGGACGCCGCTGTAAAGCGGCAGCTCGAATTTTTTCGCGGGTGAAAATGAATAAACGTGATGTCGAATGTTATCGCTGTTGGGGAAATTGACCGCACTGCCTACTTGCACCGCGGTCACGTAGGGAACGAACTGCTTGTTACGCTGATCCACGATGACGTGCTTTTCGGGCGGTGCGCTGGTCAAGCCGGCGGCAGTGGCATAGGCAACGGCATCCGCCACCGGCCTGCCTTTGTCATCTTTGACGGTGACCTCCAGCGACGCAGCCGGGAGATTGCTGGCAAAAAGCAAAACAGCAGGCAGCACGAATCCGAGTGGGCGCTTCATCTCAGTACGCCACAGCGATGCTAGCTTCCAGCACGTGGTTTTCGTATTGCAACGGGTCGTGTGTGGTAACGGCATACTCGTAGCCGAGCTGAACCGATGCGTACTTCATCAATTGATAGGCAACTGAAATCGAAAGCGCATGCGTGCGCCCTAACAATTTGTAGGCGTTACGCAGCGGCTGTCCAAACTCATCTTCGTTTCGGCGAACAACCGAGAACCGGGCAATATCCGGCCGTGGCGGAATAGCGTATGAAATCACGTCGCCCTCACGGTAGATGTAACCGGCAGCGATCTGCAGTGAAGAGGTGACATCAAAGATCATACGCACATTACCGCGATGGACCTGCCGATCGTAGAAACCGTCTGGTGCAACGAAACTTTCAAACGCGTAACCGCCTTCCAGTGCGATTCGATCGGAGAGCGCGATGCCACCCTGGAAACTGAAGAGGTTATCGTAACCGCTCTGGGAACTGTCTTGAAACCGGTCATAGCCAAACCGGTCCTCCAACAAAACCCACGGTGCCTGACGGCCTAAACCAAAACGATAGCGTAAGCCGGCGGAAGCGCCTGGCCCGATGGTGTTGAACGCGCCGAACCGGTCCCATAGCTCGCCGCGCAGATCTGCTGCGACATTCAATCGCAAGTCACGCGTAAGCTGGAAAGCGTTTCCGGCACGTATGTTCGATCGCCACGCCCAGTCATCACGGACATCCGAGGCGCGATCGGAATTTGAGAGATTGCTGTTATAAACGACTCCCGTTTGTGCGTCGATTCGCCACTCTGCCCGGGCGAAACTCGAGAGCAAGCTCAGGATAGCTATGCCTAGCGTCATTCTCGCGTCCATACACAATCAACAGGGGAGCTACTTGGCCGAAAAACCTCGCGCAAAAGCAGACAAACGCGAATACAGCAACACGGAAAAAGCATCGAATGTTTACGCCGCGATTTCCGACTGCGCGACATCCGCTCACTCCAATGGTTTCAACTCTTCAAGCATGGTCGGGATCAATTCCGACACAGTTGGATGAATGTGCATGGCGCGCTGAATCACTGTGTATGGCGTCTTGGCGTACATGATGTCCAGGAGCGAATGAATGACCTCGTCGCATTCGATTCCAAGAAGCGATGCTCCCAGGATGTTTTTCGTTTCGGCATCTACCAGAATCTTCATGAACCCTTCGGTTTCGCCTCTCTCGCGTGCCCGACCGACCTGTGTCATCGGACGTTTCCCAATCAAAGCTTTTCTCCCTGATTTACGCACTTCCGTTTCGGTCATTCCTGCTCTGCCTAACGGCGGATCAATAAAAAGAGCGTAGGTAATGATCCGATCGCTCACGCGGCGCTGATCGCCGTCTAGAAGATTGGCGGCGACAATTTCATAATCGTTGTACGCGGTATGAGTGAACGCTCCGCGTCCGTTGCAATCACCCAGCGCATAAACACCAGGCACATTGGTGCGAAGTTGATCGTCAACGTGGATGTAGCCACGCTCGTCGACTTTGATGCCGGCGCTTTCAAGGCCGAGGTCGTCCGTGTTGGGCACGCGACCGACTGCAAGAAGCACATGCGAACCGGCAACGGTTTTATCGCCGCTGCTGCAATCAACCTGCACAGTCACTTTGTCCTGCTGTTTTTCAAAGCCGATGCAGTCAGCGCCAAGACGCATCTTAATGCCTTCACCTTCCAGGATTGCTTTGATGTTTTCGGAAATGTCTTCGTCTTCGCGGTGAATCAGCCGCGGCGCTCTTTCCACGACTGTGACTTCGCTGCCGAAGCGGCGATACATCTGCGCAAACTCCAACCCCACGTAGCTGCCGCCGATGACGATCAGGTGCTCGGGGAGAAAGTCCACATCCATCATTGTTGAATTGTCCAGATAGCTTATCCGATCGATGCCCCTGAATGCCGGAATGGTAGCGCGGCCGCCAACGTTAATGAAAATTTTGTCTGCCTCGAGAATTTCCCCATCGACACGAACCTGATGGGCGTCGGCAAAGCGCGCCTGGCCCTTAATCACGGTCAGGTTCCTGGTATTCTTTAGCCAATTTTCAACGCCTTCGCTGCTTTGACGAACCAATGCGTCTTTGCGGGCCTTTACTTTTTTCATGTCAACGGCGACCCGGCTGTTGATCGTTACGCCATAATCGCTGGCTCGACGCGCGACGTGAGCCGTGCGCGCACTTGCTATCAGCGTCTTCGTTGGGATGCAGCCGTTATTGACACAGGTGCCGCCGAATCGTTTGCGCTCCATGATTGCCACCTTCATTCCTGCGTCTGCCAGCCGAACGGCAAGCGACGGTCCGGCCTGTCCGGTGCCAATAACGATCGCGTCATATTTAGTTGCCATTGGGATACCTCCGCCTCTCCACATTTAGAGGTAAGACCCAGGAACTAACAACTCAGAAGAATGGAGCGAATGGGATGAGCGACATGGAAGGTAAAGCGACGAGGGTAGGAGCGAGTGAGCGTGGGCAGCGAACGAGTTTCAATGGAGCGAATGGGATGAATACGCCGTGCTGGGAAGCCGGCGGATGGACTGCATTGGTCGGTGGGAATCCGACCGAGCGGATCGGGAGATCGCGAGTCAACGACATGGAAGGTAAAGCGACGAGGGTAGGAGCGAGTGAGCGCGGGCAGCGAACGAGTTTCAATGCAGGCGAGGGAGCCGCGGCCCGGATTTCATCCTTAAGTCGCGAGACTACGTCGTGGCAAGTACAGAAGCTAAAGGATTGGCAAAAGTACGAAGCTCGAGGCGTTGAATCGTTTGTTGCACGCGCACCAGGCGAGCGCTGGTCCTTTTAGGCTCGGCGATCAACAACACCGCCTGCTCAGAAAAGCTTCAACAGAGCCATGCGGTCGGACGAGCGGCAGACCGCGCGCTATCGTACGATCTGGCCGCCCCGTCCCTGAATTCACGCCGCCTTTTGAGCGGTCGAGCGCTTAAGCCATTCTTCGAAACGAGTCGGCGCGAGTCGCGCGTTACTGCCCGGCATGAGGCTTTGATCGTTGAGCTCTGTGCCGAAGTACCGGGCGTGGAGATCTGCAATCACCTTTCGTGGATCTCGCGTTGCGCTGAGGAAACGTTGCGCGAATTCATCCATCCGAATTGCTTCGGGTCCCGCGATCTCGACGATATTGTTTACTGGCTCTGACAATGCGAAGCCAGTCAGCGCGGTGGCGACGTCATCCGCCGCAATAGGCTGAATCAGAGCCGGTGATAACCGGACACTTTGCCCTTCGCTAGCCGATTGGATGATGCCCTTCACGAATTCGAAGAACTGCGTCGAGCGAACGATGGTGAACGGAATCCGTGATCTCTTGATCAGAATTTCCTGGGCTACCTTGGCACGCAAGTAACCATTCCTCGGAAGCCGATCCGCACCGACAATCGAGAGCGCCACGTGATGTTGAACGCCGGTTGCAGCTTCCATGGCGCGTAAGTTACGGCCTTCTGTTTGAAAAAATTCCATCACGGCCTTCTCCTCCCATGACGGCGCATTCGCCACATCCACAACGACCTGAGCGCCTGTTAACGCTTTAGCCAGTCCGTCGCCGGTGATAACGTTTATTCCCTTGGAAGGTGACGCGGCAATCACTTCCTGCCCGCGACGCCGAAGATTGTTCACCACTTTTGTCCCGATGAGTCCAGTTCCTCCGATGACCACAATTTTTATCTTCTTGTTCATATGTTCC
>DASREH010000010.1:0-57605 GCA_035652195.1 Candidatus Udaeobacter sp.
CTGGAGCTGTGACATTCCCAAATAAAAGAGAGAATCTGGGTTCAGCGTGGTTTTTCTGGCACTTTCCTGTAGCAATTGAATTGCCCGCTGGTATTCCTTTTTTTGATAACTCAATTGTGCCAAAAGCTCGGCTAACTGGGCATCATCCGGCACCGTCTTGCGTGCTTTCGAGGCCAGGTCGTAAGCGGCGCCCGCTGTGGACGCTTCTTGAGCATACAGTCTGGCCAGGCGCTTTTGCGCTGTCGCAAAATCGGGCCATCGGCGCAGAACGTCCCGGTATACCTCGGCGGCAGAATTTGTCTGACCGCGTTGTTCGTCGAGAGCGGCCTGGGCCATAAGCGCTGGAAGGTACTGACCATCGGATTTTAGTACGTTTTGAATCGTATGGTCAGCAGACTGAAGATCCTTTGGATTTTCGTCCAAGCCAGTTACCGACAAGAATTTCCTCGCGTCATCGGCTTCGGCGAAGTTTGGGTTAATGGTCAAAGCTTTTTGCATTGATTCCCGAGCTTCATCCAGTTTGCCCAAGCCATAGGCTGCCCACGCGAAGTTATGAAGAACCGACGGGTCACTTGGACGCTGCCGCGCTGCGTCCTGGAGCAGACTGTAAGACCAGGCGAAATTGCCCGTTTGATAAGCAACTCTCCCGAGAACGCTGGTGACCTGAGGATCGCCCGGGGTAAGTTCGCGGGCCTTTTTTGCGTAAACGAACGCCTTTTCTTTGTTTTGAAGCGGTCCGGCATAGAGTTGTGCAAGCGTGACTGTTGCCGAAGCGAGCCGCGGATTTAATTTAACTGCCTGCTCAAGAGCTGCGGCTGCTTTGTCAGGTGCCCCTTGTTTTTCATAAGCCTCTCCCAGTCGCATCTGAGAAATCACGTCGTTAGGCGATTCTTTGGCCATCGCTTCCAGCTGCGAGAGTGACAGTTCCAGCGCAGCGGCAGTGCCCGAGTTGAGCAATGCGAGACGACGTTGGCTTTCCTCTTTCCCTGGGAAATCCTTGCCGGCATTCGCCGCTTTGTGCAGCGCCGTCCTGGCAAGATCGGACTGTCCCATCATGTAGGCAGTCATGCCCAGGTGATATTGCACTTCCGGGCTATCGGGGAGTTTTGCAGCGCTTTCCTGGAGAATTGGCAACGCTTGCTGGTACTCTCCGCGCTTGGAAAGTACCCATGCGAAGGTATCCGCTATCGCCGGATCGGTTGCTTGCAGTTCGCGAGCTTTCCTTGCCAGGTCGTAAGCCTTTCCCAGATCATCAAGTCGGTCCGCATAAAGGCATGCGAGATTATTCAGGGCCGCAGCGGAGTCAGGAGTGATCCGGAGAAGTTGCTCGTAAGCATCGCGAGCCTTTGAAAAATCGTTTGTGCGCTCGTACAGAAGCGCCAGCATCATCAGGGCCGAGGTATTGTTAGGATCCTTGGAGAGCTGTGTCTGAAGCTGGTTCAGGGCCTGTGGAAGCTTATTGCTCGCAAGGTAAGTCTGAACCAGCAAATCGTACGCCCCTGCAAAATTTGGATCGATTTGAAGCGTCTTTTGTAGCTCTGCTTCAGCCAGATCCCATTTTTGTTCGGCCGCTAGGATTTTGCCGTCGAGAAAATGTGCAGCTGGCGCGTCGGGTGTTTGTTGAAAGTGGCCCCGAACCCTCTGCCGCGCAGCATCAAATTGTTTTTCAAGGAGGTCGAGCTCGATCAGTTGATCGAGTGGCCACAGACTGTCCGGCGCGAGCTCGGCAGCTTTTTCAAAAGCTTGACGAGCTTCAGTATTTCGCTTGGCCTGCCGCAGAGTCAGTCCATATGCCATTTGCGCTTGTGGATCGCGTGGAGCAGCCTTTGCTTGCTCACCGGTGATAACAGCCGCATCGTCGAAGCGATCAAGCGAACCATACGCTGCAGCCAAAAGCAATGCAGCCGGCCGGAACTCAGGGTTTTTCTTTAGCAAACGAGTCATCGGTTCGATGACCGCTTCGCTATGTCCGGAGCGAACATTGATGTCGCCGAGAAGCAGAATCGCGTCCGCGTAATTAGGATTAATCGAGATGGCTTGATCCAATGCCACCTTTGCCTGGTTTAACTTGTTGTCTTTGAGATACGCGCCCGCCAATTCGTATTTGATGAGCGGACTGTCCGAGTACATCTGGTCCAGCCGCTCCAAAATCCCGAGCGCTTTTTTCGCATCTCCCTTTGCCATGAATACCTGACTTTCCAGCCGGCGCCCATCCAGGTTCTCTGGATCGCGACTGAAAACATTTTGTAAAAGTGAAAGCGCTTCGTCGTATTGTTTGTTCTTGAGCGCAACCTCGCCAAGCAAGCACCAGCCGGGCAGGTAATCGGGTGCCTTGCCAGTCATCTCCGACGAAACTCTCTTTACTTCATCAATATCCCCGATGCTCGACTTGAAGGCAGCGTATTTTAAGCGCTCCGTAGACCGGATCGGGGCTAGATCCGCTGCTTTCTTAAATTCTTCCCCCGCCCGGTTCGGATCTTTTCGGATTAAATACAGGTCTCCAAACGCAGAATGTGCTGCCGCTGAGTCCGGATCGTTCGTGAGCGCCTGACCAAGTGCGTTTTCCGCCCCGGAAAGATCGCCTTGACGCAGAAATAGGCTGGCTGACGCGAGATAAAAAGGCAGGCTGGTCTTGTTACGAAATTTTTGCAGTTGCCGTGAGGCCTCCTCCACGTCTTCCTTGGTCTGGGCCGCTTCCGCTAACGCGACAATCGCATCGCCGTTTTCGGGAGCCTGTTCGAGTACTTTCAGGGCTTCTTTCTTCGCATCGCCGTGTCGCCCTATTGCAAGGTACGCACGGCTGAGGCGCGTACGATATTCGACGTTATCTGGTTCAAGCGCGGTGGCCTTCGCCAGGAAAGCAATGGCGCGGAGAGGGACTCCTTCTTCCAGCCACATCGCGCCAATTCGTTCGAACGCCAGCGTATTTTGCGGGTCCAGACGGACGACATTGAGATAGCTTAATTTCGCTTTATCGTAGTTGCCGGCCTTAAAATAGTTGTCTCCTTCGGCAAGAAAGCGGGTTGTCTTCGCTTCTTTGGAACACGCAACTACGAGTGTCGCAGCCAAAGTAAGAGTTACGATTCGAAATAACATTTTCGACATTTGCATTGGAGGGCAAGTTTGAGCTTATTCGACGTTTCGGTTGGCGCGGTCTTTTGAAATACCGAGCTTTTCCATTAGTTCGTAAAGAGTCGGACGGCTGATACCGAGGTCGGCAGCGGCAGTTGTAATTTTACCGGAATTTTTTTTAAGCGCCTGCTCCACCATTTCGCGTTCGACCTGTTCACGTGCCTGTTTAAGGGTTGTTACGGACGCGCCTGTCAGGCTCTTCTCGTCATCCAGTTCCAGATCGCTTGCGGTTACACGAGACCCTGTGGCCATGATCACGCCGCGCTTTACACGGTTTTGGAGCTCGCGGACATTTCCAGGCCATGAATAACGGTTTATCGCGCGCAAAGCATCCGGCGAAAACATCATCTTGGCCTGCCCGTTTTGGCCTGCGTACCTTTGCAAAAATTCCCGTGCCAGAAAAACAACGTCCTCCCCGCGTTCGCGAAGCGGAAGAAGACGAATAGTGACAACCGCAAGCCGAAAATACAGGTCTTCGCGAAATTGACCCTTTTCGATGAGTTGTTTGAGATCGGCATTTGTGGCCGCGACCAGCCGCGTATCGACTTGAATCTCCTGCCTTCCTCCCACCCGCTGTAGCCGCTGTTCCTGAAGAAACCGCAGGAGTTTTACCTGAATAGCAGGAGGAAGCTCGCCAATTTCATCTAGAAACAGAGTCCCGCCACTGGCTGTTTCCAAAAGTCCTTTGCGCTGAACATGAGCCCCAGTGAAAGCGCCTTTTTCGTGACCGAACAATTCGCTCTCCAGAAGGTTTTCGGGAATAGCATTGCAATTAATTGCGACAAACGGGCCCTCCTTTCGCGTGCTGCGACGATGGATGGCGGCCGCGGCCATCTCCTTTCCAGTGCCGCTCTCCCCCAGTAAAAGAACTGGAACATTCGTTGCAGCCACTTTGCGGATTAAGCCAAACACATTCTGCATTTGGGGGCTTGTGCCCAGCATGTCTTCAAACACTTCGCCCCGGTGTCTTTGTTGTAATTTGCGGTACTCCTTCTCAAGTTCGGTTACGTGGATACAGCGGCGAAGAAGTAGCCTTAGCTCCTCCATCTCTACCGGTTTGCATAAGAAGTCGTAAGCACCGGCGCCAACCGCTTCTATGGCATTCTGCTTCTCACTCTGCCCGGAAATGACGATGACCTTGGCCGTGTTATCGATAGCCAGTATATCCGATAACGCGCCAAAGCCTTCGTCGCAGTCGTTAGGTCGCGGCGGCAACCCCAGATCAAGAAGGGTTACCGCCGGTGAGTTAGCCTCAAACCCTTCTCCTGCCGCCCTGCGATCCTCGGCGAAATGAACATCATAGTTCTCACTTAAGGCCCATTTCATCTGGGTCCGGATCGCTTCATCATCATCGACGATAAGTATTTTCGGTTTCATGCGATTTGACAGTTCAGAGGCAACATCACGCGGAACGTTGTGCCGACGCCCAACTCACTCTCCACGTGAATTTTTCCGCGATGCGCTTCGACGATTGTCTTGGACTGGAACATGCCAATTCCCAATCCTTTCTTCTTTGTGGAGCGAAACGGCCGGAAAAGTGAATTCTTGATAAACTGCTCAGTCATTCCGCAACCGTTATCACTCACGGATAAGGCGACCCACTCTCCCTGTCGGGCTGTTTCGACCGTGATTTGGCCATTCGCGTCTATGGCATCCCGTGCGTTGAAAAGCAGGTTCGTGAATACACTTTGCAGTTGTTGTCGATCAGCCGATATCTTTGGGACTTGATCGAATCTTGTGACGAGATTCGTATCGAGTGTGCCGTTCAGATTTGCGAGCGTTTCCGTTACGACAACATTGAGGTCTAACTGCGCCGGCTTGAGGCGTAATTCGTGACGCAATGCGTTCATGCGACTGATCAAATCGTTGATGCGGCTGGCTGCGCTTCCGATCCCGCGCAAGGCATCCTGCCGGAAAGCAGGGTTGTCGAAGTGTGTTGGCAAATTCTCCAACATGAGGCCAAGTGTCGACGCTGCGTTTTTAAGATCATGGATCAAAAAGGCGGACATCGTTTGGAACGCCTCGAGTTCTTTCCTCTCGACGATTTCTTCGGTGAGCCGCAATTTCAGCAGGCTTGCAGCAACCTGTTCGCCTATACATTTCAACAGATCCATCTCCTCCGCCGAGTAGCTTAAACCCCTAACGCGGTCTGCAAGCACGATCACTCCCAGACAATGCTCTCCTCCGACCAGAGGAACACAAATGGGGCTCCCTCCACCGCGGAATTGCCCCTTGCTCTTTTCAAGAAGCTCTCGAGCCCATTCTTCCTTTGCTCTTCCAAGGTCGAATGGGCGTGACAACTTTGTTAATCCCGCCGAGTTGACTTTCCTATCCACGATCGAGTTTAACAAGGCATCCGCGTCCGGCTCCTGTGCATCAGAGGTTGATCCTACCTGCATGAGTCGAGCGCCTTGTGAGTCGATAAGCCAGGTGGAAACAGATAACGCACCGAATGTCTCCGAGATGAGTCGCGCTGCGATTGTGCCAAGTGCTGTCTCGTCGAGAGCAACAGACAGATTCTGAGCGAATCGGGCCCAAATTTGGCGAAAGTCATGCTGCGGTCTTTTAAAATGGCGGCTGATAAAAAGCTGCAGGCTTTGCCGCGCCCGTTCGGAAAGAAACAGCACAGCCATGATAGCCACGCCAAGAAGGACGACAAAAGCCGCGATGGGAAAGCCCGCGATACCACCAAATCGGGCGACTACTTGAGCCAGTACGCCGATAACAAAAAGGTACGTCCCGGTCAGCAATACTGTGACTGAAGTGTGCAGAACGGCACGGGACGGATAAACGTCGATTTCAGTGAATCCAGTTCGCACGTATGCAACGGCAATTAGAACGCATCCGATGATAAGAGCCGTGGCTTCGACGCTGAGCTGACTTGGATCATAGCCGGAAAAAAGAAGCGCCTCACTTCGCGTGTAAATTCGTGCGCCAAAGATTACGCCCAGCCCGAGAACGAGGAACTTGATTCGCCAGCGCATGGTTCCTACAGCAGCGCGAAACGTTCGCTCGACATTCATCAGGATTAAAACTGTGAAAACGAGAAGGAAAACGTTTAGGAGTTTGGCCGGATCACTCAATCTGAGACCCCAGCCCGCGACGGGTGCGTCATACGGCACTGCGTAAAAAAAAGGCGTGTAGAAAACCGTGAGGCACAGCAGAGGAAGTAAAAAAGCCGCGATAACCAGCGATCGCGAACGCACCAGAAATTCGCGCCGGTTTGCCCTCGAATAGGTCAGACTAAAGGTCAGCCAAATGCCGGGGACAAATGCTTTTGCGATCAAAGCCAGGGATTGCCAAAACGCCGCCCTTTCTGGAGTGGGTGCAACGTTTTCGATTGCCCCAAATAGATTTTCCACTGCAAAAACCAACATCCCCGCCGAAAAACAGCGTGTGGCCACAGACCGCTGCGCCCGACAAGCCGCCGCTGCAGCGAGTGCCGCGCTGAACATACCGGCTACTAATGCTAATGCGGTATTTGGACTCACAATTCGGTTTAAGCTGGACTAATCACACAAACCAAAGCGTCTGCTGCCACAGTAGTTTTCTGGCCATTACAAAATTGAAGTCTCATTCGGCAAACGAAACGGTCTCTGGCACTAACGCAGCGAAATGAGTCCAGCTTACGTGGGACGCCGGAGAGCCGGGTTCTCTCAACCTTTCTCCGGAAACAGGGACGGTAAGTTCCTAAAAAACCGGCCTAAAATGGAAAAACTAGCCTTGCCGGCCAACCGGGGCTGGTCCCAGCTGTTCCTGACGTTCCGATTCTTTGGGTCGCAATCGAGTCTCTCCCCTATGTAACCACAACAGCAGCAATAAGAACGGAAACATGGAAAGGGCGAAAAACAGGGGTCCGCCACGGGTGTGAATTGGACTGTGAATCATCTGCGGTCCGAGGTTCGCGCACAGCAGCCCAATCACCAAAATGCGAAAACCATTTCGTAAAATGCCCAGCGGGATTACAAACGCGACCAGCACAACCCGTCGCCACGAGGTTTTCAGGAACAAATTTGCGGCCAGGATACTAGTCATGAACAGGACCAAACTGGATCGAATTCCGCTGCATTCCTGTGCAACTTCGATCGTGATGTTTGGCAGTTGAAATATCGGGCCCTGGCGCAGGAACGGAGTGCCACTCAGGTGAAAAAACAGGTTGGCCACCTCCGCTGACGCGGACTTAGAGGCCAACTCAAGTGCATCGCGCATGGAATCCGGCATCGGTACCATGAAAATGAGGTAGACCAGCGGGAAAGCTGCTGATCGCATCCAGTGCCAGCCGAAGAAGAAAAAGCCTCCGCCCGCAACACAGCAAAGAAATGACAGCGTTACCAGCGCGAGGCGTTCCGGTTTATTGGCCTCCGGCGCCGCGCTTTGCCAAGCTGATGAAACTACGAGCAAAACGACAGCGGCAATGAGGAAAACCGCAGTCAGTCCAAGATTGGTAACATAGTTTTTTGCGAACTGCTCACGCCGGACCCAAAGGAGATACACGGAAACGAACGGCACCAACAATATATATGAATAAAGATCGCTCCCGACGGCATAACGCATCAGGCTGAAAAGGCTCTGGTTAAAAGCTGCTATGACTAGAACCAGGAAGCATGCAGCGCCCCAAATCCGCCACTTTCTGCCCGGATTCTGTGGCGCAACTCGGGCTGTTTCCCGTGCTCCCGCTGCAAGGATTCCTTCGCCGGGTCCGGCTTCATTTGATAAAGGGGTCATATCGAAACTGCCTGCCAAATAGCTTTCGGCCACGATTGGCAATCTGCCTTCCGGAGGGTGCCGGCGGGAAGATTTTTCGCGTTAATAGGTGTAAGTCAAACCGGCGAAATATCGATTTCGCGAGTAGCCTGGTGTAGATCCCAGCGAACCTTGAGTGGTATGCTCGTAATTCACGTTCGCCGTAAAGTGCTTGTTGATGAAATAACGAAGACCGAAGTTAAGGTCGAAAGAATCCTGGGTGCCCGCGCTCTGGTTGTCGTCGTGATGGTAATAGATGCTGGCCGTGGAGCTCAGTCGTGAAGTCAGATTGTAGTTGAGCACGAGCCCGGTGCGCAGAGTCGTGCGGATTTCGACCCCTTGCGAATTGGGGGCCTCGTACCCATAACTTGTATTCCAGATTAGCGAATGGTTGCTTCTCGTGTAGGCCAGCGAACCTTCAACATAAGGGTCTGCCCTGTCCCCGGCATTTTGAAGTGAGCGAAAGGCTTCGCCTCCCAGAACGTGAACAATCAGATTCTCGGTCAGGTGGTAATCGAAACCAGCCAAAGCATAGTGAGTGGTGGAATCGGACGGCGCAGTGTCGTAGTCGATCAGTTCATAACGATAATCGGCGACCAGGTTCGTTCGACTGGTAAGACTGTATTGAAAGCGTTCCCCAAAAGTATTCTGAAACCGGTCCTGAAAAGACCCGATCAGTGATTCTTCATATTTGATGCGCTGAAACGTATAACTGGTTACGCTGCTCAGCCGCGGTAACCAATAATAGGTCAGCGAAAAAATATCTGTGGTGTAGAAGTACGCAGCGCGCACATTCTCTGGGCCAACATCAGACTGGAAATTGGGTTCTGTCTGGTACGCGCCGTAAACGCTGGCATAAAAAGAAAGTCGCGTAGAAAAGTTATGCGTAAGCGCCATGGTAACGTTTCCGGCAGTCTCATCCTGACCTGAGACGTCGAAAAACTGGCTGAAGCGTCCCACTCCGAGCAAATAAAAGTCCGTCGCTCCGTCTGGTCGATCATAGGTGAGAACAACGTTTTCTCTAGAAAACCAGGAAGCATTTGCCTGGTTGCTCAGAGTAGCATTGTCATCATAGCCCAGGTCTACACCGGCTGTGAGTTGAAGTGGAATAGCTGGTAACCAGCCTGCGCCAGCTGCATCGAATGGCGAGCCGACAGCGTCTTGACCGCGGCTCTGGCTAGGTTGTAAACAGAGAAAAGCCGCCAGGAGCAACGCAAGCGGAAGCGAATCGACGCAGTGACGACCACGGTGAATTCGACATGGCAAAATCATGGTTGTGCCCTGCCGCCACCTCGATCAAAACAAACTCCGTGAGATGTAGATCACATCACCATCCTGGACGTATTCCGGGTAAAGCGCATCCCCATGAATACTATGCCGAAGATTTATGGTCTCGGTGCGTTGCACGCCGTTGATTATCCGAGTCAGGCGAATGTTACTCGCGCTTCCGTAATCGCTGGGTCCGCCTGCCTCCATGACCGCCTGGTACACGGTAGTGGGGCGATCAAAAGAGTATTTACCCGGCCGATTCGCAAATCCGGAAATAATTACGTTTGTGGCGCCACTCTCCAACGTGACCACCACCTCGGGATTATCAAGGTGCGGTTCATAAAGACTGGTCAGCTGGCGTTGAAAATCGATAACTCGCTTGCCGGCAGCCCTCACTTCGCCAATCAGCGGCAACGTGACTTTGCCGTCTCTGCGAATTTTTTGCACCTGATCCAAATCCGTCTCCTCGGCAAAAGAAAGTTTAATAACGTCCCCGGGAGAAAGCCTGACAGGTGTGTAAGGGCCCGGGGGATTTGGCAACGGTGGAAGGGGACTCTGGCAGCCACCTGCCGCTAGCGAGACAAGAATCAGCGCAACAAAAAGCCACAAGGACGGATGCAGGGGGCGCTTGCTGGAAAAAACTTTATTGGCGCTCCGCAACGCTTCGTCGGCGGATAGAGGTTTCGTCTCGTGTGTCATGCAGCGTGTTTATTCTACAAATCTGTCAATTGGCAAGACAAATACGACCCGTGTGCAAAGGCCAGGATCAGGCGGCTGCGCCCTGCGATGATCGTCGCGTATGCGAGTTGACTCTTATGCCTTCCAAACCTTTCCTGCAGGAGCATCAACGCCGGCCATTGCGTTTCGGGTATCCACAATACAGCGCGCCCAGTCGCCCAGTTCACTGTAGTTCACCGAGGAATGGTTCGTGGCGATAAGAACCAGATCGAATGTCTCTATGATAGCCCGATTCCATTCCACAGACTTCTTTCCGGCAAATTCCGGATGCTCGCGGGTCAGCTTGATTATCGGAACAAATGGATCGTAATAGGCGACTTGTGCGCCTCGTTCAGCCAAAAGTTTCATTAACACATAACTGGGAGACTCACGCTCGTCATCGACATTGGGTTTATAAGCGAGGCCAACGATCAGAATCTTCGAACCGTTGATAGCCTTGCACTGGGTGTTAAGCGCGTCTGCCGCTACCCGCACAACATGTTCGGGCATGCGCGTGTTGATCTCGCCTGCCAATTCAATGAAACGCGTATGTTCGCCGTATTCGCGAGCCTTCCATGTGAGATAAAATGGATCGATGGGAATGCAGTGCCCGCCAAGGCCAGGCCCGGGATAAAATGGCATGAACCCAAATGGCTTTGTTTTGGCCGCCTGTATGACCTCCCAGATGTCAATGCCCATCGCGCCGTAGACGAGCTTCAATTCATTGACCAATGCGATATTCACACTTCGAAAGATGTTCTCCAAAAGCTTGGTTGCTTCGGCAACTCGGCAGGAAGAAACAGGCACGAGTTTGTCGATCGTTTTGCTATAAAGAGCCACCGCTCGTTTGAGGCATTCAGGCGTATGACCGCCAACCACTTTTGGAATCAGTTTCACCTTACTTTGCTCGTTTGCCGGATCCTCTCGCTCGGGCGAAAACGCCAGATGAAAATCCATTCCAGCCTTCATCCCGGAGCCTTTTTCGAGAACTAACCGTAAATCCTCGTCTGTAGTACCTGGATAGGTTGTGGATTCGAGTACGACCAACGCGCCACGAGAAAGATGAGGCGCGATGGCCCGTCCCGTTTCAAGAACGAACGAAATGTCCGGTTCTCGATTCTTGCTCAAAGGTGTCGGCACACAAATGATTACCGCTTCAACTTCTTTAACCCGGCCAAAGTCGGTCGACGCGGAGAGCTTCTCTTGGTTTACGACCTCCTCAAGAGTGTCCGACGCAATATGTTTGATGTAACTGCGTCCCTTGTTAATCAGATCCACCTTGCTGATATCAATGTCCAGACCGAGAACGTCGACACCTGCGCGAGCAAACTGGATCGCCAACGGCAACCCGACATAACCAAGGCCAACAATAGCTATCTTCATTGTCGGGGGCTGCGGGAATTCCGAGCGGCTTCGGCCACGTGATTGCCCTGCTGTGAAGACGACGGGAAGAAAAGAAACCTTGCATAGATGTAAGCGATGCTCTCGCTGAGTACTTCTCGAACGCCGTCGCTATAATGCCACCAATGCCTGGGATCGTAATCGGGACTGGGGACGCCGATAACGCCCACGGCAGTGTCCCGACCAAATGCTTTTTGGTAAAGCAACTGCGTTCGGCGCGCATGCAAACTCTCGGTCACAACGTCGATGCCAGAAACAGTCATGTTATGATCGCGAAACCAGTTTCGCAGGGCAATTGCTGATCCATACGTTCGGTCCCGATCCATTACACGCGAAGGAACCATCTGCACAGATCTGTCGGTAAGACCGTATTTCTTCAAGAGGTCTGCCCCTACGCTCGCGGAAGTTTGATAATCATTAATGTATCCGCCGTTTCCTTCAACAGGTCCGCCGGTAGTAAAAATCCGCTCATAGTGATTATTCTGGAATTCATCTGAAGCCGCGCGGATCGCATATTCGTGGATCCAGCCCTCCACCACAAGGACGCTTGCATTGACGCGGTGGGTGATGGCGAGAAATGGATAGATACGAAATAAACAAAGGTAAAAAGTGAGGAATACCGCTAAAAAAAGGATCAACCACCCCTGCCAGGACAATCCCCACCGTTCCCTGCGTGTAACAAGTCCCCAGATCACGCTTAACGAGATGCGACAACTGGTGCACCGAGTTGCGCCATCACTGCATCCATCACCTGCGCAACACTGATAGCTGTGGTCGCGCTTTCATCATAATCACGTTTATAGAAAAACTTTTCGATAAGAGGTGACACAATCTTCTTCTGCAAGCCGTAGTCATATATTTCCCACGGGCTGGTGCACGTGAAGATTGAAACGCATCGCACACCACTGCCGAGGGCCAGGTGCATCGGTAAGCTGTCGCCAGACACCAGGCAACGGTGGCCCCGCACGTCAGCAAGATGTTCCAGCAATGTGGGTCGATTCTGCAGCACGTTCACCGTGAGGCCCGCTGACTCCAACTCACTCTTCAACTCTTCGTAATAGGCCCATTTTTTCATTGGCCAGACGGCCCCCGCCGTCGGTGAAATCGCCACATCCCCGTGCAATCCTGTGGGCTTCGCCGGCGGTAGATAATACGGTTCGCCGCTAAACGCGAGACCGAGGCCGGCAAAGATCAATTCCTGATAAGTTCGTCGGTTTAAGAGTTTAAGCCGATCTGCTTCCTTGCGTCCATAGGCGCTAATCAAACTAAGATCGAACCAGTCGCGCGAATCCGGGGTATAAGCTAGTTTATCGCCGTCCTGCAGGTGTGCGCCGAACAGTTGCTTGAACCTGAGTTGTTTTAAAAACCGGCTCGTCTCGATGTCGTCCTCAAGGTTAATCACGAGATCATAGGCGGTATCGTTGATGCTTTGGCGGTCTTCCCACGAAACGCAACGCACTGGCTGATCAATCTTTTCCAGGAGTGGCAGATTCCCTTTAGCAGTGACCCAGCTAACCTCTCCGCCTAGTTGCCTTAGTAGCGGCGTTGTCCTCACAACGTCGCCAGTCGCCCCAAGCTTGATGATCAAAACGCTCATTTAATAAATGGTTGTTGGTCTCAGTTTGCCCTGTTGCTGACTAAAGTAAGTTCGACGAGTTATGTCTGTTAGACACAAAGACTTATCCAAACTAACCGCTTTTTAACCGGGTAGCTTGCTGCGCTCGAGCGAATACATCATTCTATCGTATGTTTTCAGCGCGGAAAACTTAACCCAGTTGTAGGCTGATTGCGTTTGCATGGCTGTCGCGAAACCGAACAGTTTTTCAATCCAGATGTATTTCCAGGTAGCCCTAGGCAATGATAGCTGTCCTCCCAGACTTTCAGCAACATGCTGTGCTTCCTGAATCAAATCTGGACGATTCGGATAAAAGTGATGCAGCCACGTTTGCAAATAGCCCAAACACGCCGCTCGCGTTCGTTCGCTGTCTTCGAGAGACAGGAGATATTGAACATGTAGCTTTAAGGACATGAGTAAGGAATCGAGTTTTTTGTTCGACCCCCCGATGTGGCTGATAGACTTGTATCCCACATCCCGGTAGTACGATTTCGCGTCTGGCACAAACCGAATACCATCCGACGCCAGAATCACGCGGCAAAAATATTCGCCGTCGTTGTCCCGGAATAACCGGCTATCCCATGGTCCCGCAGCTTCGGTGAGAGCGCGGCTAACCAGCCAATTGTCCGTCTGCATGTGCAGATTGTTTGCCATCTTTCTCGTTAACCATTCAACCGGTGAAAGATCGTGCCAGAGAAGAGTTGGGACGAACTTCGCTTTGTTTGGCCGATAAATGAAATATCCCCATGCTCCGGAAAGGAGTGTTCTGTCACTCACACCACTTTTAATTCTCAACACCTGGCGCTCGATTTTACGAGGATGGAGAATATCGTCGGCATCCAACCATTGAATATAATCTCCCTGAGCCAACGAGAGTGCAGTATTTCGTGCCTCGGCTGCGCCCTGGTTAGGCTGTGTTACGACTCGAACATTATTCGACTCAAAGTTGCGCGCGGCGGCCAAAGTCTGATCAGTTGATCCATCATCAACGACAATGATTTCTGTACGTGGCCACGTTTGGGCGATTGCCGATCGAATTGCGTCATTTATCCAGGCTTCGGCATTATGAGCGGGAATCAGGATAGAGACAAGCGGTTCCATGGCCAACTGGTTTCGAGTTCCCTAACAACCCTTAACGAAGATTCTTGCGTCGCAGATAATCAAACACCGGAGACGCACCCGATCAGGGTGCGACTAGATTCCACCCTGGCACGATCGTTGGACCGAACGCGCCACTGACGTAAATATTGTTGATCAAATACCAGATGGCTGTCTGGCGCGTAGCGGCGTTATACAGAACGTAATCAGGGTTGCCGTCGCCGTTAAAATCCGTCGAGCCCACCAATGCCCAGCCACTGGGAATTGTCGGCCCCCAGGCAGCGCCAGTAATTACCAGTCCAGTTAAATAACCAATCGCAGTAAAGCCTGTATCGGCATGGGACAACAGGTAATCCGGGTGACCGTCACGATCAAAATCGGCTACACCGACCAGTGACCAACCGGCTGGAAGTGTTACCCCATACGCACCGCTGACGTAAACGTTGTTATTCAGATACCAGATGGCTGTCTGGTGCGTGGTCGGGTTGGAAAGCACGTAGTCGGGTTTGTTATCGGCATTCAGATCGCCAGTACCCACTAACTCCCATCCGCTTGGAAGGGATGGTCCGTACGTGCCAGTCAGATAGGTTGGACCAGACAAATACCAGAGGGCCGTCTGATTCGTGGTGGAAGAGAAGAGCGCATAATCAGAATGATTGTCGCGGTTGAAATCCCCGAGGCTTTGCAGGGTCCAACCTGGCACAAGGGTTGGGCCGTAAGCCGAACCGGCAAAAACATTGTTGTTTAGGTACCAAATCGCTGTCTGACGCGTACTAGCATTCTGGAGCACGTAGTCCGGATGGCTGTCACCGTTAAAATCGCGTATGACGGCTCTCCCTCCACCACTCGCTGCCGAGGCCCCTCTCAACGGGTGAGGGTACGTAAATTTTTGATAGCCTGGCTTGGCACCAATGATGTAGTCGCGACCTGCTTGGACATAATCCGCTACATGCTGGTTGTTGCCGCAGGAGTCTACCGCGTCCTCGGCCAAACCCACCGAGTTTCCAGCCGATCCCGTGTTATTCCAAATGTAAAGAGGTTCTTGATACGTGTAGTAGCTGTAGTTCTCACCGGAATACGGGCCACACTGCGACGTATATTGATGAAAAACAGCGCCAGGACCATAGCCTTGTCCCACCTGATGTGGAGCTGGATATTGGCTCCAACAACAGTAAGGCCCCGTATCCCAGTGTGTATTCATCACGCTCAGACGGATGTTGCCTTTTTGGCCCGTGCAGGTCGAAGCGATCCTCGGCAGGATGTTATCAGTGATTACACCAGTGCCGCCGCGCACCCAGAAGAACCACTGCAGATCGAGCTCGGTGTTACAATCAGCGAAAGAATCGAATACGAGTTCATTATCATAAAGCTCGAAATGCCTGACCCCGATGGTGCTGGTGTCAGCGCCGTGGTTGCCCTGCGTGGTATTGTTTAACAGGTTGTGCCGAAACACGACCCGGCTGTTGTTATCAAAGTCGAAGGCGGTTAAGTAGCCGTGAAAATCACAATCTTCAATGTAAAGGTTCGTGGCTCCATCGGTGTCCGCCATTCCCATCGTCGAGTTTGTCGACCATGAAGTGCTTCCATTGAAGGCAACCTGAATTGCCTCCGCCTGTTGTGACCAGGTATCGTCGAAGGAACAATTCCAGATAAGCAATTGATTCGTCCCGGCAAAAATCGCGCCAGACGGACTTCCGCCGCCTGTTTCAAACCAACAATCGTGAATGAGGGTCTTGGGCCCTGTCCAGCCTCCGTAAACACCAGTCGCCGCCGAAACTGACGACGCGCCATGCACAAACCGAATGCCGGAAAGTTCCGCAGAACCCGCTGCGCTCTGCTGGATTCGGATTAAGGGCGAAGACCCGTTGTCTCCCGGTTCGCCGTTATTGTAAGCGTTCAAAATCGTAGTCTGGGCCTGCTTGGCGATCCACCAAAATTCATATGTGCCATTGCCGCCAGTGGCAGTGATATTCATTACGAGCGTGCTGCCCGAATAACTGGTTACCGTTCCCTGCATCCAGTAACCGCGGGCATTGACAGCCGGCTCACCCGGCGAACTGGGCATCTTGCCGATCAACAATACCTGACCAGGAGTTATCGAGAGACCGGCGCGAGTGGTGGTAAAAGTTTTTGTCCCTGTCCCTATAGTCACCGTAGTTTTCGTGTTGCCGATAATTCTGCCGCCACCAGCGCCTTGTAATTTGATCGCTTTGGAGATTGTCACAGGCGTTGACCAGGTGAATTGACCGGCCGGCAGGGTAATCGTGTCACCGTTCTGCGCCGACGTATTATGGATGGCCTGAACGTCCGCCGCGCTGCCGTCGGAATTGAACACCGCGGCAGCGCCTGGGCGCGGCAGTAAACTGCTCAACGCCACCGTAAAAAGAAGGAACCCTAGTGTTTTCACGGAGGTGGTGAAGGTCAGGCATATCGCACACAGGATACATGGCAAGCAAATTTCTTTGTTTCATGGACATTTTCTTACCAGGTGGGGGTTCTTTTTCCGCGAATTCGTTAGATTTGCACAGGGCGTCTGATCAGTTGTACAGGCGACGCTGAATTCTCACTTTTCAACAACCATCGGCTCGGCGACTTTGCGAGCTGTCGTTGCCACGCTCTCTACTTTCGTGGGCCGCTCTTCGATTTTGTCGAGCCAAATTTCGCGCCAATAGGAGTAAATGCTGCGCGGACAGAACATACGACATGCGCTGTAGCGGGACTGGCAAAAGACCGAGTCGAGAATGATGCAGGGATTTTTGATTTCCTGCATCTTCCCGGTTCTTTCGTTGATAATCTTGGTCACACGCTTCAGGACGCGATAAGTGCCCCCACAATAAGGCACCATTTCAGCGTCCCAACGGAGCCCGCGATTTCGACTCTCCTCATTGAGCGTAGCTAGAATTTCGTGATGCGGCTTTACCCGCACGAGATCGCCCGGTTGCAGGTTCCGCGTCCCGGTAGGCGTAGGCTGCCCAACGGGGATTGGACCTGAATGCCTTGGAAAACGAGTCTTAGTCCATAGTGGTGCAAATTTATCGTAAAGCCATCGCATCGGCGCTCCCATCCCGATACCGGCTTCGCTTAAGTTGTAGTACAAGGAATACACCAAGCCTGCCATGATCCGTCTCAAGCCGACATTCCCGGAACGATAATCTTCGAAATACTGTCGAAGATCCCACCAGTTAAGATCAGTGGTGAAGTACGGCAAGCGCGTCGCCTGACAGCTATAAACAGGTGTTCCCGTCTCATCGAGATGATGAGTGGCCTGGTTTACGTCCCATTCGGTGCATTTTGTTGGATTTTCCGAGGCAGCCGCACTTGATGACCGGGTAGCTGTCTCATCGGCCCTGCCATCAACCGGTTTAAGCCAAGCCTCTTTCCAGAAGATCAAACAACCAGCTTGACACCCACCGTGCGCGGAGCCGTCGCACCGGGTGTTAAGATGCACTGCTCTATGTACTCGGCGACCCCGAACAGGAAAAACGGTGTCACAGGTTTTGTGGGCCCGCTTGTAAACCTGAAAGCGTTGACCACAAAAGCGGAACATCTCAGGCATGAAAGGCATTCCTTCGAGTTGGCCTTTCTCGTCAAGCGTTGCGAGAATTTCGTCTTTACTCCGAACTTCTACCCATTCACCGGCTTTGGGTTCTTGTTTCCAGGGCTGGGGTTTTCCACCGGGCTTCATAATGACAATTCCTCTTTGTGGAGTTGCAGAGTAACATTGCGATTGGAATGCGCCGGCCGGGATTGAGCAGGGTTTTGATTGCTGGCTCTCGCCTTGACAAGTTTTGTCACAGTTTGGCCGGGATTGAGCAATGCTTTCAAGACAACGGTTATCAGCCCCAGGAACACGCGAACCCGGCTATAGCCAACCTGCGAATCTGAAAGTTGTTTGCGATGGTAAGTCCAAAACTTCTTCCCCCGGCGTAGCAACAAACTTTTGCCTAAAAATCTGTAGTAGCTCGCCAGATGCTGCCTCAAAAGAGTGTCGAACTCGTCAGGGTTAAGGAAGCTGCGACCATAGGTTAACAACGTGCGCAGCCATCCCGAAAGATCTGTTTGCAAGTCGTTCGACATTTCGCGCAACGACTCCGGGCGAACTCTGGTAAAAGTTAACACCTGATGAACGAACCCGAAGTCGCTTGTCCTAAGCAGATCGAAACAAACTTCCGTGTCAGCATGAATGTTAGCAGTATTATAGAAAGCATCGCGTTCACGAATCAGGTCAGAGCGATAAAGGACGGTAGTGGCTGAACCGAACACGTACAATCTTTGGAGAAAGTGCCTCCGGCAAATGTCCCGCCCGGAAACGAATTGGCTGCCATATGACAAGCCGTCCCACGCGACTTCGTTTCCTTTCAAAGCGTAGGCGCTGACTAAACCGATGGTAGGGCCTTGTTCAGCAACAGCGACCATCTTTTCCAGACATTCGGGAAAGATCCAGTCATCACCAAACACTACCTTGCAGTACTTACTTGCCGGTGAGATCTGCCGCAGTGCGTTATTATGATTGGCAATAGCAGACAAGAATTCCGTGTTCTCGTGAACACGGATGCGTGAATCCTTCGCGGCGTAACTCCGGGCAATCTGAACCGTTTGATCGGCACTACGGTTGTCGACGATCACGTATTCCCAGTTTTGGTAGGTCTGACCCAGCACACTCTCGATGCATTCGGCCAGATATTCTGCGCCATTATGTACGGGGGTAATGACACTGACCAAAGGTTGATTCAACTTGCTCATCGCATTTACTGCGTCATCTAAGCTGAAGCCAGAGCTTTCTCGTCAACCAGACTTCGCTTCCTGAGCCCTTGCAGGACATTCAAGTAAAGTTCCTTCTGTCCCACGACGTAGAAAAGAATCAGGCCATACACCACGAGCAGTACCAATCCTGCGACGATAAGCCGAGCTATGGGAGGCATGAGCGGGATACAAGCGTGGTGCACACTAAACGCTATTACAGCACCGACCAGACCTGAAAGCAGCGGACGCCCCACGCTGAGCAAGATGTCGCCCAATGAAATACCAGTGCCGTGCACACACCAGGCTGTGTGTGGAATTGCCCACACAATCATCGCCGTCGAATAGCCGAGTGCCACTCCTGTGGGCCCATAAGGAAGTCCGACCAGGTAACCAACCATCACGATTGGCGCCAGCACCAGGGCCGTTTTCAAGCTGCGTTTCACCAGTCCCAGCGCAAACATCACCCAGGCCAGTGGATTGATCATCGCTATGACCAGGATGGTCGGCGCCAGCAGGCGAAAAATCGGGGCTGCCGCGTCCCATTGCGGCCCGAGCAGCACATGAATGATATCATCGGCAAAAAATGCGCACATGATTGTGATAGGGATAGTCATTGCCAGCACGATTGAGTACCCTTTCAGAAAGTAGTTTCTGAAGCGCGGACGATCATTTTGAATCCGCGACAATGCAGAGAACGCAACTTCGCCGATCGATTGATTGAGATTGTCGGTTGGAATGTTGATCAACTGATAAGCCCGACCATAAAGTCCAATGACTTGGGGTCCCCAAAAGCGGCCTAACAAGACCTTTTCCATGTTGTAGGCCACATACGTGACGATGCTGTTTAGGGTCAGCGTGCCGCCAAATCGCATCATGGAAACAATTTCCTCGGCACGTCGTGGCCTTCCTGGAATCCAGGCGGCCGCGATCCAGACTCCCACGGTTGTGGTGAGCGGAAGCGCAAGAGCCATCGCCACCAATGCCCAGTATGAAAAGCCTAATTCCGCGATACCTATGGCCACGAGCGTGCTCAGTACCAGCGCAGTGATATTGATTACAGCAAGGGCGGTGAAGCGCAGTTCTCGCTGCAGAAGAGCAGAATGTTGAACGCCCAATGCATTAAACAGAAAACCCACGGACAGAACCATCGTGATTTGCAAAAGACGAGGCTCGTGATAAACGCGGACCACAAGGGGCGCGAACACGACGGTCAGTGCGGTAAGCACCACACCGACAACCACGTTGATCCAGAATAGCGTGGAACGCTGCTCATCAGTGACGTTCTCGCGTTGGACTGTTGCACTGGAAAGCCCAAAATCCCGAAACAGAAACAGAATGCCGGTGAACGCTGTCACCATACCCACAAGTCCAAAGTCTGTCGGGTTCAACATTCGAGACAGGATCATGACGGACCCGATCCGCAGGAAAAAATTTGCTCCTTGCGCCGTAACTCGGGCCAGCCCGCCGCGGATTGTCTTTTCTTTGAGGTCCTTCACGTTCAGAGAACCAATTTTCGGGAGTAAAACGCTTCCGCATAGCCACTGGGCGAATTGCACTCCATCCCACGCAAGCGCATCAAAGACAAGAACAGGTCTTTCTGAAACCAACGCTTGCTACGCTGCGACTGAAACGCCTCCATCAAATAGGTGACCTTCTGTTCGGTCGCGTCGGAGTTAAGCGGAACAAAAACGTTCGGCCTCCCCATATCTCCGTCGTACTTCGGGACCTCGTATTCCAGTATTAGATGATCCCGGAATGTGTTCCAGGTCAGTTCGGAAATCTGGCGATGGTCCTGGTGGGCGTCTCTTCCGTTGTGAGTCAGAATAATGTCCGGTGAAGTTTTCTTTAATTCCTCTTCGAATACGTTTTTGATGTTCGTGCCGACAAAAGGGAAGAAACCGTCCCGAAAATCTTTTATAACCACTTCCTTCTTCTTTGCCCGTTCCAGAAACAGCGCCGCACTGGCTCTGGCTTCCTTTTCGCGTGCGCTTCCGCCGGAGCTGAAAACCATCCAGAAGATTTCCAGGTCTTTATTGGAAGAGAGCCACTGCAAAATTGTTCCGCCACAACCAATCTCGATGTCGTCTGAGTGACATCCGAGGCACAGAACTTTGAGAGGAGAGCTTGCGTTTTGGAGCAGATTCAGACTCAACATAGAGGCTGGCTAGGATTCGCCGTTCTTCCACACTTCCCACGGCGCGAGCCCGCTGCTGGCAAGACTTTCGAGGTGCTGACGGTCCTTAAAGGTGTCCATGCTTTCCCAAAAACCATCATAGGTGTAACCGATCAACTGTTTCTCTTTGACCAGCCGCTGGAACGGCTCAATGACCAGTTCTTCTTTGTCACGGAGGTAATCGAAAATTTGCTTCTTGAAAATGAAGAAACCGCCATTGATGCGAAGATTGCCGTTAGTGATGGGGTGAATGTCGTTAACGAGACTGCCGTTGTTCTGGCTAACCGATACGGTGTGATAACTCAGATTGGGTCGAACACACAGGAAGCTTGCGATCTTGTTCTGCTCACGGAAATGGGCGATCTGCTGTGTGAGCGGAAGATCCGTGAGACCGTCGCTGTAGTTGGCAAGAAACTCATCTTCGCCTTCGAGGTATTTCTGCACAGCCTTCAACCTCATGCCGATATTCGAATGAACTCCGGTATCAGCGAACGTAATCCGCCAGTCGTGGATATCGCTGTTAATAAGTTCCAGATTTTTGCCCCCCCCAGATAAAACGAAATCGTTCGAAGCGCATTCGTTGTAATTCAAAAAGTAATTTTTGATCTCTTCAGCTTTGTAGCCCAGACACAAAACAAAATCCTTATGCCCGTAGTGCGCGTAGTATTTCATCACGTGCCACAGGATGGGCCGCTGGCCGATGCGCACCATCGGCTTCGGGATGTCTTCCGAATCCCGAATACGCATTCCCAAACCACCACAGAATAGAACGACTTTCATGTTACTTGTTCTTTTGTTGTTAATATTAGGAAGATCAGTACGGCGCTCGGGCAGGTCGTTAGAAACCATGCCTCTTTAGCGCCCACAGATGATGTCGTTACGCGTGAACCAGTTCTAGTTCTTCCAGCCAGGTCTCGCCGTTGAATTTTCGATACTGTTCCGCGCGAAGCCGGTCTGCCAGGCGCCCTGGAGGAAGAGATACGTCATCGTATGTAATCACCGCATCTTTGGGAACATCGCGCTTCAATACACAGCCCTCTACCAAGCCTTCGGGAAGATATTTCATGCGGCACATTTCGCCGGTGTTCACCGCCTCGCCATAGGTCATATACATACCGTAGTCATCGAGCGTTTCACCGGCTTTCAGGTCGCGTTTCGCGCACGCGCAGACTTCTACAACTGGACCCGCGAGAGGCTTGGCGAGTTGATCGCGGAATAGTACCACGCGAGCGATTGCCGATGGCACCTCAAAGTGAACAAGATGGTAAGGAGTAAAGAAGGAATATAAGGGCCCGTCTCCCATCTTATAAAGGTTGAGGTAATGCTGTTGCCTGGGGTCCGGGTGTTCGGCTAACACGTAAACCTTCGTAAGCGGCGTGCCGACCACGTAGTCGACAATGCCACCTAGCTTGCGAATCTCTTCGACATCGTAAAGATCCCCAATTTTCATGACATCGCCTTTGTATTCCATGCCACGCGACATTCCGCGGGACCTCACAACAAAGCCGGTCGCGTTCGCAACGATCGCCTGTTCGAAGCTGATTTTCGAACCGTCGGCAAAACTGGTGACCATCGCCGGGTTTTGTCCCCACTTCTCCGCAAACCCCTTTTGCGTAGTGGGATTCCGATACGGATCCTGCAATCCTTTGATGTTGCCTATCACTCGCGGTGTAAGCCCTAGTCCCTTCACCCAACGGTATAGATTGATTTGTACTCCTGGCTCATCGCCGTCACACGCGGACAGGATCACGCCGTGTCTAGCCGCGTAAGTTTGCAAGATGGGCCCAATCGTCGCGTCGATTTCCGCGTTCATGAGCACCACATCTTTCTTGTGCTGGAACGCTTCCAAGGCCACACGGGCGCCGAATTCCACTGAACCAGTGACATCCACGAGAACGTCTACCTCGGGCGAGCGAGCGAGCAGAAAGGCATCGTCGGTGGCCAAGGCTATACCTTCCCGCATGGCCAGGTCCGCCTCTTTCTGGGTCTTTGGCGAAACTACATCTTTTACGCCGGCATATTTGTACAAATCAAATGCTCGCTCCGGGCGGCGGTTGTACACGCCTACCAACCGCATACCTGGCGTGGTATTCACAATGTGATTGGCTAGTCCGCGCGACATGAAACCGGCGCCGATTAGCGCGACGCGAATGGGACGTCCGTCTTTCTCGCGAGTTTCTAGAGCAGTATCAACGATGATCATTAATATTTCCTTACGAGTGCCGGTTAGCGACGAGTTGGTTCCATTTCGAGACTCATTCGTGCTTTTAAATCGGGTTCCTGCTCGCTCAGCGGCTTCCAAACTTTGTCCTTGTCCGAAATCACGCTGACGGGCAGCGGCCAGTCCAATCCCAGACGGGAATCGTTATAGAGCAATCCGCCTTCAGTACCCGGAGCATAAAATTCGCCGACCGAATAGCTGGTGTCAGTCTGATCCTCGAGCGTTTGATAACCATGAGCGAATCGCTCGGGCACATAGAGAGCCCGGTAATTATCTCCAGTCAGCTCCACAGCGACGTGCTGAAGGTAGGTTGGGCTTTCTGGACGCAGGTCGACGATGATGTCCACGATCGCTCCGCGCGTGCAGCGCACCAGCTTTGTTTCGGCCGCAGGCGGAAATTGGAAATGCATGCCGCGAATTGTACCCTTGAGGCGATTATGTGCGATGTTGCCTTGCGCAATGGTTGGTTTCAGTCCGTGCTCTTCGAACTCGCGCTGACAAAATCCTCGCGCGAAGAACCCGCGCGGGTCTTCATGGCGTTGAATGTCCATGATGAACGCCCCTTTCAATTTGGTCTCGGTAAAAATCATAGCTGCTGAGTTTCTGTTCGTTTCCGCTTAATGCACTGCAACTGGCACTTCGTCCGCTGCAGGCACCCAGTGCAACGAAGGATCGAGCCTGCCTTGTTTTAGCAGGCCTTCAATCGTGGCAATGCGAAAATATCTGGTGCGTTGTTCGTCGCTAAGTCCGTATCTGCGATAACTGTCGTATAACTCCTGAGCACCTTTACGCGCTGTCCACTCTGTTTTGAAACCGAGCACGCGCTCGATTTTGTCGCAAGTGACGCGATAGCAACGCTTGTCTGGACCGCCGTCGGCAGCGTATTCGATTCGGCAATCAGGAACAATCCCCGCCACGATGTCCGCTAATTCGCGAATGCGATAATTTTCTCGGGTGTTACCGACGTTGAAAGTTTCATTCCGAACAACGTCTGCAGGGGCATCCAACACGGCTAACGCAGCGCCGATGATATCTCGAATGTGCACAATCGGTCGCCAGGGTGTGCCGTCGCTTTTAATGTATATGCATCCAGTGGTATAGGCGGCCGCCACAAAATCGTTCAGCACAAGGTCGAGACGAAGGCGAGGGGACATGCCGTAGGCGGTGGCATTTCGAAGATACGTAGGGCAAAAATCTTCATCGGCCAGTTTCGAAATGTCCCGCTCGGCGTACACTTTTGATTCCCCATATGGTGTAACAGGGTTAAGGGCAGCACTTTCATCGAGAAACTCATCGCCCGCAGCACCGTATGTGCTGCACGAAGACGAAAACACAAACCGCTTGACCCCCGCTTCCTTCGCTAACTCTGCCAGCCGTACAGAGGCACGATGATTAATGCTGTAAGTTAGATCCGAATCCAGGTTGCCCAACGGATCATTCGATAGGGCAGCGAGATGAAACACAGCGTCAAAGCCGGCCAGGTCAGCTTGGGTCAGGTTTCGCAAATCCTTGCGAACTTCGGGGATTGCTGGGAATGGCACCCCAAAATCAGCGCCATTATAGAGATCTACATCAAGACCGGTCACTTGGTGTCCGGCCGAACGAAACATGGACGCCGCTACGGCTCCTATATAGCCCTTGTGCCCTGTGAGAAGTACTTTCATGTAATTTGTATGTTCAACTAGCTGTTGAATTTACCTCAATAGACCGCTCAACGCTGAAAATTTTGTCTATTGCTCGCCTGCTTCTACGGAAATGGCGCAGCAAAGTTCCAAAAAAGCTGAATCATAGAGATTGCCGCTATACAACATATCCGTCACGCCAGAACTGCTGTTGGTTTGACCGACGGCTGCGAAATTTGCGCAACGATTGCTTTACCAATTTCCAGCGAAGCCGTAGCGCCTGGAGACGGAGCGTTGCACACGTGAAGCGCGTTTCGACCTCGAACCAGCAGGAAATCGTCTACGAGTCTCCCGTCATGGAGTAAAGCCTGAGCGCGCACACCGGCCTTGCAAGGAATGAGGTCGTCGGCCTGGACCTCCGGAATGAGTTGCTGAAGACTGCGCAAAAACGCCGCTTTGCTAAAAGAGCGATAAATCTCTTTCATCCCTTCACTGAAATTTTTCCGGGCCAGCTTCCAGAAACCCGGGTAGGAGATCGTCTCCCAGAAGTCCCGCATGTTAAAATCGGTTTTCTTGTAGCCCTCTCGCTTGAAAGCAAGTACGGCATTGGGTCCGCAATGCACGGAGCCATCAATCATCCGGGTGAAGTGCACTCCGAGAAACGGGAAGTCGGGATTCGGGACGGGATAAATTAATGTCTTCACAAGACGGCGCTTGCTCGGAATCAACTCGTAGTATTCACCACGGAATGGAACGATCTTTGCGCCGGGATCCTCATCGGCCAGGCGAGTGACACGATCACTATAAAGACCAGCGCAATTAATTAGAAATTTGGTTTCAAACTCTCCTCTTGTGGTTTCAATCAAATGCGCGTGGCCGCGCTCCGTAATCCGTCGAACTTCATTTTCGAACATCGCCTGGCCACCTCGTTCCAGGAATAAATCCAGGTATTTCTGTGATACGCCGCGATAGTTGGTGATACCGGTTGTCGGCACATGGATACCTGCAAGGCATCGAACGTGGGGTTCAATTTCGTTTACCTCCTCACGCGAGATTTTTCTAACCTCCAGGCCGTTTTGCTGGCCGCGCTCGAGCAGGTTGTCCAATCCTGCGAGCTCGCTTTGCTGGGTCGCCACGATGACCTTGCCGCACACCTCGTGCGGAATTTCGTGTTCTCGACAAAAATCCACCATCGAACTCGATCCGGCTCGTGCGAATCTCGCCTTGTAGCTACCGGGCTTGTAATAGATGCCAGAATGAATGACACCTGAATTTCTGCCCGTCTGATGCAGCGCCGGCGACGCTTCCTTTTCCAGCATCAAGATCTTCGCATGAGGATAGTACTGGGCCAGATGCATCGCGGTAGACAGGCCCACGATCCCGCCACCAATCACTGTGTAGTCGTGAATCATATAAAGGGCCGATGCTCAGCGCGAACAGGACGTGGTCAGGAGTTGCCGATAAATCTTCTCCAGGATTTCTCCGACGCGCGCCCATGAGTACCGCTCGTTTGCAAACGATTGAATGGCCCTGCGATGCGTCTCCAACTTTTGATACAAGTCACTGCCGAAATAAGTGCGGATCGTCTTAGCCAAGTCGGCTGAATCCTTTGGACGGCAGAGAAACCCGGTTTCACCCTCAATGATGTCTTCCCGCAAAGAACCAACGTCTGTAGCGATAACCGGCAATCCGAAGCTATAGCTCAAGAAGGGTACACCGCTTTGAAAAATTTCGACGTATGGTATTACTACCGCGTCAGCTGCCTTGAAGTAGCACTCAACTTGTTCGTCTGGTATGTGTTCGATCCTTGTGATCACTCTCCCGCTAAAATCGCTCTCGCGAATTCTGTTCTGAATATTATCCCAATAGATCGAATGACCCTTTTTGACTTTGCCTGCGATAAGAAGCCGATAACTTGCGTCTTCCCTGGCTAACTCGCAGAAGGCGGCGACCAGATATTCAAGCCCTTTGTAAGGAGCTATCTGACCGAAGAAAAGGAGGACCTTATCACTTTGGTCAAGCCCGATTCGTCGCCGCGCTTCACCGTAGCTGAGCGTGGTAGACGGGCAGGTATTGTTAATCCCAAAAGGAATGACGGTAACCCGCGACGACGATATCCCGAAGTCGCTTGCCAACTCAGCTTTCATCGCCGGAGTGTGCACCAGAATGTGATCGCAGAGGGCGTACTGGACGCGCAATGAGAGCCGGTTGAGCCAATTGTCGCATCCATCCCGCTTGCGCATGTTAACGTTGTGCGCAGTAAAAACGATTCGCTTTCCGAAAAGACGGTAATAGAGCATCAACAAAGTCCGATCGAAGTGCTCAAATTTATTGTTCCAGAGAATGTGAAAAATCCTTGGCCGCGATCGAACGACGTATTTGAAGATGCGAAAGTAATACGTCACGATTCGAACGAATTTGCGATGAAAAGGGGCATTTTCACTTTGATCACCCCGCAGGTTTAAAAAGGCGAGGCCCGGGGTTCGATGCAGCTCCGGCGCATCGAGCTTATTGCTGCCAATGAAATCCACGCTCATGGCCTTGCCAGCCAGAGTAGATGCCATACCTAACGCATACGGTCTGTCATCGCCACCGGTAAGAAGGCAAACCTCAATTGGATTTATCGTGCTGCGAATACCTGGCGCACTGTGATCTTGCGCCAAAACTGCTCGAGATTGGCATGCCACCTCTCGAGGTGCAACCATGGTGGTTGTGCCTTCCACTTTTTCGCGGCGCTCAGCACTTATCATGCTTTCAGCAACGACGAGGAAATCAGCTGCACCGTCAATACTTTGTTGATTTCCTCGAGATAATTGTGCGTCCCGGCTATGTGACGCTCGACCATTTTTCTTACGGTCTGATAATCGAAGAACTGCGTGTAAGCCGCGCTCGAATCACACAAGGTATCCCGCAGAAACGGAGCAAAGGCTGTCTTGATCCAGATTCGATAGGCTTCCCACTTTTGCCGGCCGCTAAGCAGCCTCTCAAGGTGCCAATGCTCCAACTTTCGATCAAACCACGTAAGCCAATGAGGAGTTGCTTGGAGGTAGACGTACTCGACTTTGAAGAAAATCCTGAAGAGATAGTAGTAAAACCTTGTCACCACCGGATTCGAACTGGTGAATCGCCCCATGTTCGTGATAATCCTGGCAAATTCCGGCGCTCTTTCTCGGACATAACGCTCTTGAAGATCGCCTGCCGCACGGGAACCTACGGGGGCCTGATACATAAGCTTTACCAGATCGTTGTCCATGTACGGTGTGCGCAGAACGAGCTGGGATTGTTCCACTGCCACGCGCGCATACTCGTGCCACGGGATCTCTTCTGTTACGACCCGCGTAAGAGGATGTCCTTGTGGGTTGGTGTTTGCGAATGTGGGAAGCTGTTCCACACGCTTTCCCAGATCATCCGTCAAAAGGCCGGGCTGATAACTACGGGACGGTACAAGGCGCCGAATACGCACAATTTCGCTGCCGAATTTACCCGTTAGACGAATAGGAGCGATGTCGCGCGCCACTTCGTTAAGAAACACGTCATGCGCTCCGAAGGCATCGTGCGTCCCGTCAGAAATATGCACCGCACGCCGCGCATAATCAGGAAAACTCCGCAGGAATTGTTCGTTAATCGAGATGCTCTTGTGAACCTGTTGATAGATACTCGCAGTTTTTCGACCTGTCCGGACATCGAGTAACTCGCCCCAGGCGCCGTTAAACGTGTAACTAGGATGTTGCTTAATTTGGTCGCGAAGTCCCGCCATGATAAGGCGTGTGTCCAGTCCGGCCGTCGAAGAAAGCGCAACCTTACCACCTTCCTGAGCGTAATGAGGAAAAACACGTGCGACGGTGTTTGCCCACTTAGTATAGAAGGCTTCCTCCTCAAGGTGCGGCTGGGTTTCCCACTCAGAAAAGTCGAAGTATTGTCGTTTTTTGGGCCAAGGATTGTGCTCAAAAGACCAGGCCGATGCCCGCGGCAGGAGAGAAATGCCATGAAAAAGTGTTCGATCGCCCAGAACACAATTGTATCGCATATACTCCGCGAGCCTTTCCTGATCGATTGTGCGCAAAGCAGGACGAATTTCGAGCAGGGCTTTAGCTTCCGAGGCAAACACGAACTCGTCGCCGTCAGCATGATAGTAGATTCGTCCCATCCCGTACCTGTCATTGAAAAGAGTAACTCGCTTCGATCGACGATCGATGATGACGCCAGCGAACCAGCCGTTAAGCTTTTCAAAGAAACGGTCACCGAGCTCTTGGTAGAGTTCCAACAAATAGGCAGCCTTGGCCGAATTCTGGTCGGAAAAAGAAGCGCTCAAGCGCGCGACTGTCGCCGGTTCCTCGAAATTCTCGCCGCTAAAAATCATGACCGTGTCCCCACTCCGGCTCACGAGAGGCATGCCTTCAGCAAAAGAGCCGGGATGACATGTCCAACCGATTTGAACTCCGCACTCACGATCCGCGAACCGGCCGTGTAAGTAGCGATTGTTATGTCTCATCACACCCAGCATTGAGTCCAGATCATGGTCATTGGACTCGTGAGGTGTGAAGCGGATTATACCTGCAAGGCCTGGCATAGCTAAAGTACGATCTATCGAGACACCTTTGAAAACGCGTTCCAAGAGCGGGTCACTGGGTGAAAATTAGGTTTGTTGGAGGGTAGCACGAATCTTCAAATCAGATCCATGTCGCTGCAGAAATTTGGAAGAGAACGGAAAACTACTCAAATGGTTTAGTTCGAATTTCTGTAACCAGAGTACAAGTTTGTGTGGCATTCGATCGAGAACGAAAATGTTTAAGGAGCGGTAATCCGAAGCACTAAAACCTGCCTTCTCCAGTTCCCTGATATACCAGCGGAACGTTCGAAAATACTCCAGCTTTGTGTTTCTGCCCAGGCATCGAAGCAGACGTTTCATCACCCACAATGTGGACAGGTAAAGAGACGCAAGGTTCTTTACGTGCATGATAAGGACGCCCTCCTTTTTCAGGATGCGGGCGAACTCGCGAAATGCCGCCCGCAGTTGGGAGTCATCCACGTATTGGAGAACGCTCATACAAAGGATACGATCAACACTACTGTCCGGAAGTGGAATAGAAGTAACATCCCCTTGGAAAACCTCCACGTTATTGATGTGATTCTGGTCAAGCCGCTTTTGGCAACGCGCTACAGCGGCCTCTGAATAGTCCATGGCGATGATTCGGCGGACCAGGGGCTGCAACAACAAAATATTGGCCCCGGTTCCACAACCGGCATCGAAAACTACCTCGGAAGATTCAGCGCCGATAAACCCAAGCAATTCGTTCTTGGAAAGGCGCTCGATCTCACTATCGCGCTGTTGCGTACCACGATCTACTTCGTAGTCAGACGCACCGGAGACATTTCTGTCTTCCCAATATTGCTTCCAGGAAGACATTGAAGACATATCGATCAAGGGGTAACTCGGCTATCGGGTGGTAAACTGTTATATGCTTGTGCTAGGCCGAAGACGTAGACAGCTCGGCTGCGAATTTTCTGCGGAAGTAAGCTGTACGTACCTTTAAAAGGGTGTTAGTCATCGGCGCGGGTAGGTGACGGCGAAAGCCTCGATGCAGTCTCATTTGCAACGCCAATGTTCCCTTAAAAGTTAACGGGACGAAGTAGCACGGATACTTCATTTGCAGGAATCCATGACGACGCTTGAACTCGGTCAATGAAGTCGTCTTCTTACCGGGAAACGTGTATTCGCCGTAGACAAAGAAGGAAAGCTTCCGTTCGGCGCAAATTTCAACCGCCTTGGCAAGCAAAGCACTGGTGGGATGGCTGCGGCGGTGCTTGTTGCTCCCCAGGACATGCATCGTCTTCGCAAAGTTATCGACGTAAACCATTTTAACAAAGCCAATCAATTCTTCGCCCAGGTATGCGCCGATGTATTCGGCTCGTTCGCAATAAGTGCCGTGTATCTCCTTCAGAGCATCGAACGACTTGCCGTAATGCCAGAACAGTTTGCCCTGACGAATAGGCGTTTCGTCATACAACTTCTTGATACCGTGCACGAATGCATCGTCGTAAGTAACTGCGCGTACCTGCACGCCATCTCGCAACGCTCGCTGCACATTCTTCTGAACATCTTTCTTAATTTGCTTCTTAAACCAATCGTCGTAACTCGTGATTGGAATGGCAGCGAAATCGTCCCATTCAGTATGATAAGGGTGACGCGGTTTTGCGTCGGTTATCTTTTGGCAGAAACTGAAGATGTCCGGCTTCACTTCCCACTGCTTTAGATGGGCAATGATCCCATCCAGGTCCGGCACAACGTCGCCTTCGACAAAATGCTCATCCTTAACATTGGCAGTCTTGAGCCACTTGCCTGTGGCAAGGATCGTTCGATCGCAAACCCGGGTGGAAGGCACGGCCGTGTTCTGGCCCCGGATACGAATTTCTTCTTGTTTCGTTGTCATTGTTTTAAACTGTTGCTGCAGCTGTCATCGTCACACTGGGTATCTTACTTTCTCCAATCGCCGATCGTTGTCCTCGTAGCCACTGCTCCAGCATAACGAGGCTGAAAAGGAGTTTATGGTTATCCTGACGGCCTGAGCGATGAGCTTTAAGAAGCTCGGCTACTGGCTCCGGTTCGAGCAAATCGAATAGCAGAGCGTTTTGGTCCAAAAGCATCGCCGGAATTTGGCCTCCCATCGAAGAGCGAAACCAATCGTCCACCACGTTTACGGCGAATCCTCGCTTCTTCCGGTTAAGAATTTGTCGTGGTAGGTAGCTCTGGCAAACCTGTCGATGGAGCCATTTCCGAGTGCCGTTGCGAACTTTGAAGTTGGCGCTGAGCCGTTGAACATATTCTACGACTGTGCGATCGAGGTACGGTACGCGAGCTTCAAGGCTGTGAGCCATCGACAGTTTGTCCGCATACATCAGCAGTTCATCAGGGAGCGACGAGCGAATCTCGAGTAGTTGAAAGCCACCAAGCTCGTCGATGTACTTCATTTGCGGTGCTAACTCGCGCCAATACTTAACCAGGTCTTGTTCAGCCTGCGTTTCAGGTAGAACGCCATCGCGAAACAGCGCACTGATGGCAGGAGAGGGGGCCAGTGAAAAAACGTCTTCATAACGCTTCAAGCGATCTTCATTGTTCAACGAGTAAACGCCGCGCTTGAGAGTCTCGCTTCGGGGCAATCCATTGACGGCGCGACCAATGACTGAGCGAACGCCGCCTGGTAAGCCGCGCCACCAGCCCCCGTAATGAACGCCCAAATGGCGTTTGTAGCCGCCGAATAGCTCATCCGGTCCCTGTCCAATCAACGCGACTTTCACGTCCTGGCGCGCTCGTTGGGACACGAAATACATCGGCACGATGGACGACGCCGCGACCGGTTCCTCCAGGCAGTCCACAATCCGTGGCAGAGATCGCTCGAATTCTCCCTGGTCTAGCTGGACTGTTACGTGTCGCGCTCCAAAAAGGGAGGCCGTTTCTGCTGCATCAAACAGCTCATCGTCGGCGTAGCTTTTGCCGTAGCCTATGGTGTAAGCCGGCCAGGAGCTGCCATGCTCATTCATCAAACCGAGGAGCAGACCGGAATCCAGTCCGCCGCTGAGCAAGATTCCCAGCGGAACATCACTTAGCAGATGCCGTCGAACCGCCTCCCTGTAAAGCTGCAGTAGCTCATGGACAGCGTCCTTTTCCTTTTTTGGCTTTGAGAATGGCGTCGGCGTGAAGTTGTACCACCGTTCTTCGCGGCAGTGGCCTTTCTCGGCAACCAGCATTGTGCCTGGAGCCAGTTTTCGGATGCCCTGGAAGATGGTCAAAGGCGAAGGGGTATAACGAAATTGGAGAAATAACTTCAGCGCGACCGGATCGATTGCCGGTTTGGAATCCTCTGCTGCCAGAATCGCGCGAATCTCCGATGCAAAACTTAAGGTGCCGTTATCGATTTTGTAATAAACGAGCTTTATACCCATTGCGTCCCGTGCCACGACCAGGCGCTGGTTAGGCACATCCCAAATGGCGAGACCAAACATGCCGTTGAGACGATCGAAAACGTGGGTCCCCCATTCTTTGTAGCCGTGGACGATGACCTCGGTGTCGCAACTCGTTTTGAACTGATAACCCTTGGCCTGTAACTCTTGTCGCAGCTCTTTAAAATTGTAGATCTCGCCGTTGAAGATCACCCACACGGTTTTTTCTGCGTCGGACATCGGCTGATGGCCGCCAGCGAGGTCAATGATCGAGAGTCTCCGGAATCCCAAACCGACGGAGCCATTGATGAAAAAGCCTTCATCGTCGGGACCACGATGAGCGATCGACCGCGTCATCCGTCCAATGGTCGCGCGGTCGACCGGTTGGTGTCGTTCGAAATTAAACTGGCCTGCGATTCCGCACATAGGGGGTTAAAGAAATTAAACGGGTAGGAAAACAGTTACAATGGCTTAACGGCATGCTGCCGCGCAAGGTCTTGTGGCTGTCCGGTGCGTTGCGAAGCTTCGCGGAGATAGAACGCGAGGCTTCGAAACATCTGGGACTGTCCCCATCGGTGCATGGGAACGTTGTCCCATCCCACATACAACTTCCGGGAACGAAATGATCCATCGCGTTTGACCCACGCGTCGAGCACATGGGTAACAACTTTTTGCAGCGTTGTGCCCAGCACTGGAAAGCGATCACGCAAGAGCAGGCACAGGTTAATGCACTCGGCGCAGTCGTAGAGCTCCCGCTTATAAACAGTCAAACGCGGAGCTCGCGAGAATGGCATCGGTAAACCCTCTGCATCGAAAAGATTGCCCAAGTAATAACCCACTCCCTTACCGAGTGCCTTCAAGGTTTCCGTGTGTCCGGTCAAAGTGTGGATCTTGGCGAGTGCTTTCATGACAAAGCAGGTGTGATAATGATCAACAAAATCGCGCACACCGTCGACGGCATAAAACCAGGAGCCGTCAGGATTCTGGTTCTCCAAAACGAAATTCAGGTTCCGCTCAGCGATTTTCCAATAGCTGTCATTGGAAAGGAGGAGAGACGCACTTGTCAACATGAACGCGCGATAGGCAGCCGCGTTAATAACACCTCCTTTATCGTAGGGGGTATAGGAACAGCTACTGGCGTTGTCCGACGTCTTGAAATCCTTGATGTCAACCGAGGCGTGCCGCGCGATGGACTCAAGGATCAGCTTCCATTCATCTCGCCGATCTAGATTGAATACCTGCAGGAAAGCTTCGTACACGTATGGAGTAGTGGTGATCAGCGGGGTCTGTTCCTTGAGAACACCGTTGCGAGTGACCCAGTCAAACGGATATCCCCAGCAATACTCTTTAAATTGCAGGCAGCGCGACTTCTTTAGTTCAGTCAAAAAGTGGACGGCCTTTTGCAATAGCGGCGAAGCGCCCGTGGCCTGGTAAAGGAAGGCGAAGCCCATCGCGTAATGCGCGTCAGCGATCGGAAACCTGGTCGAACGATGAAACAAATGCCTCGCGGACGGGAGGAATGCCTCAAGGAAAATCAACGGTGCGACAGCGGCGGTCCCGAGGAGTTTGTTCTCATAATAGAGCCTCTTAGCACCGCCGCCTACTGGCCCGGCGAAAAAGGTCTGATGATCGCGTGAAATCTCGCCATACCGGTCAAGCCACTGAGTGAAGTCACTCAATGCACGAGCAACGCGGTCGTTCAGCGGGGTTGGTCGGTCAGTTGCCATTAAATCTTCTGATGACGCGATTTGGAAAGCAATTGCAGTCACTTTGGTTTTTGTCAGGAGCGTGAAAACGCAGCCATTCTAGCCTTTGCAGGGAGCAGGTAGTTATCCCTGACTTCTGAAAGATAACGTCGCGCCACCGTTTTAAGACTATGAGTTAAATCGTGACGCGATTGCATGACGCCATTTACCGGTTTGAAATCAATTTTTAGCAGCGTGCTCGCACCGGCAGCTACACCCACGGTAAATTCGACGTAATCTCCATTGATGTTCCACTGCAATCGATCTGAGTCGGCGGAAATGCCTTCGATGCTGTGCGTCTCCTTTTCACGCCGACGCACATGATAAGTCAGCGGTTGGTTTGAGCGGTTCTCGATCAACAGTTCGCTGCCGTACATCTCAACCTCAACCGATTCAGAATGTAGCTTTTTTTGGCGATAGCCTCGCCGCACTACTTCGCCGAGGCTGCACCAGGTGAGCGGAACTTTGAGAGCATTCAGTTTATTGATGAATTCAGCCAGCGAAGCATAACCTTTACTGAAAAAATCGTGATGGACCACGATCAGACAGGGTTTCCCAAGAAGTAGATCGAACGCAAGATTTTCGATCCCTTGAGCCGGATAACGACGAGTGTAGACAGGAAAACTCGCATAATTCATGACAGCAACATCCCAAACATCAGAGATCTTGAGCTGGTGCGGTCCCGAGGACGTGCTGTGCACCTCAGTGTTTACTACCGCATTGAAGCCGGCATGTTTCAGCTCAGCAATTGCCTGTTCGGAGAAAATGCCCTGAGGGAAAACCATGACGCGATCATGTGGCAGTCCCGTGCGTGCTTCATGCAGAGACATTCGGCTGATTGCTTCTCGAGCAATCCCTCTAAGCCGCTGTTGATTAGAGATGCCGAATTCCCCGCCCGTATGATCGCAACCGTGGATACAGAGTGAATAGTTCTCACGATTATCTTTAAAGAGTTTCACGACTTTTGGATCGCTTCTCCGCCAGTTCCAGGGGATGAATGCTATGCTCGTCGAAAATCCGGCCCGCTTCATCAATGCGAGCAACTCGCGGAAACGAAGAAATCCATAACGTGTCTTGAGCAAAGGGTCATCGATCACCAGGCAGGCACCTGGTTCGGGAGCATTCCACGAGCTCTGCTCGAATGCCCATCTAACATACGAAACGAAAGGAACTGCTGAAAAAAAATGGTCTCTGATGTCGAAGTTAGATGTTTTGAGTTCCGCATTGATATCGATCAAGCGCTCGGAAGCAACGAACACCGGCACTCCGCGCCAATTGATCCTTAGAAAAGCCACCTGCCTCTCCGCCTTAATGAGCGCGGACGCAGAATTTTCATCAACAACAAAGAAGCTGCTGTGGGTAAGCGTGGCAGCCGCGGGGCGCACATGCAGGCCGCGCATGACTGCGAACATCCCATTCACGTTGTCTGCAATCTGCCAGTCGATGTCGTGTCCAGAGGGTTTAGCGGCAGAAACCCTTGCTCCAGAGATTTGCGTTATCAGTTTGGCAGCACCTGAAACATCTCCGTTGGAATACAGAAAAACCGAGTGAATTTGTTGTGCAATTCCGATCCTATTCTCCAAACTCTGCAATTCTCCCATAACCGAGGCGAACGTGTGTGTTGAACACACAATCCGATAACCGCCCTCGCTCACACTGCTCAGCCGCGATACAAAATCCTTTATGTCACACGTCTCAAAAGAAACGCCAAAAAACCCAAGCAGCCTGCCGGCCCTCTGATCGTCCCTCGACGAGGCGTCAGCTGTTAGGAGCAATGCGTTTTCGAGCACTGGCGTCTTCTCCAACCCCGACAATCTTCCCGCGATTTACGACCGACCTGGCTTCTTTGCCACCACCAGGGACCGCATGGCCCTGGAACCGGTAAGCAGGTTCAGCACTGGAGATAATGGTCGAAGCACGGCTGTCATCACCGGACCGGCGGAATGTGGAATCCAACAGAAGTGTTTACTCCGCAAAATTTCGAAACCGACCTGTTGAAACGGTTCAGTGTATTCCTCAAGTGATGGCAGATAACACTCTTCTTCCCGCTCTTTGTTATCACGGAACCTGTTCTTCAATGCGCTGCGGAAGACAGGAAAGCGGTTATTCATGTCAATGTTGACACAGACTCCTCCCGGTTTCAGCAGGCGGAAAATATCGCGCGCACAATCCAACTGCTTTCCAGCTCGATGGCAGTATCTGATTGTATTTACACCGATAATGAAATGGAATGAGCCCTCCACGTTCGAGGGATCTTGTCCCAAGGCCATCCGAAGCTCTTCAACCAACGTCTCATTTTTCGCGACGTAAAACCTAACCCGATCGCGGTCTGTGGGGTTAAGATAGCTTTGGGTTTCATTATTTGCGGCTTCAATGAGAACGGGAGAAAAATCCGTACCGATCGCGGTTTCAATCTTGAAGCCATGTCTCCGCAGAATGGAGATCAGGTGCAGCAGGTTCATCCCGGCCCCGCACCCAAACTCCAGCATCCGAATTCCATCAGCGCCTACAGACGCCGATAAATGGCGAAGCGCATCAAGGTAAACATCCTTGTAATCGTGGTCGAGTAGATAGCTGATACCAAAGCCGGCGGTAGCCTTGCTATATTTGAGTATCGCATCCTGCGAGGTGTACTCCCGGAAGAATGTGTCGTTTTCGGACGTTGTTATTTCTTTGGTTGTTGTCATAAGTTTAACTGAGGTAACAATTCGGCTCGAACTGCTCGCTGACTGTCTTTATTAACTGGGTCACGCGTAACAAATAGGGACGACGTTGGTATGCCTTTCACCAGGCATTGGTGTCCTTAATGGACATTTCTCGTTCGGCCATATGGTTCGATCTTCATAAATGAAGAGTTGATATTTAGCCGGCAGAGAGTCTGAAGAAATCTTCTCTACCTTTGAAAAGACTTCTTCGTACCGCTCGAAATAGTCCATCCCACATGCGCGGACATGGTAGAATTCATTTGGATTTGGTCGGGCATATTCAATGGTCTTTTCACCCGCCACAGACACTGGAAGGAGTGCAACCCCACCTGGCCTCAGGATCCGGCGAATCTCTGCTATCGCCTTTTTGTCGTCCGGGATGTAGTCAAGGACGTGTGAGGCTAACACGAAATCATAGCTTGCATCAGGAAGGTCGAGGTTTTGCAAATCCACATTGTAATCGACATCTTTCATATCGAGATCTGCGGTCTCGTATTGTCCAAATCGGTTCGGTAGCAGTGAACGAAGGAACGCGTCCGGTGCGAAATGGAGCATGCGCATGTTCGAGGGGTCTCTATGGCGAAGCACATGATTGATGGCACAGTACTGCAGCCTGTGTCTCTCCAGGGCACCGCATTTTGGACATTTAGCGTGCTTTCTTAACCCCGTAGAAGGACTCAAATCCATGAATGGGCCGTTATAGCCACAAACCGGACATTCGAACTTCTCCTTATCAGATAACAAAGTCTGAAGCCGGAACTTAACTTTGTCGCCTTGATTGGTTGCGTAACGTTTAAGCCGCAGGACCATATAATTCGCACGCGAACCATAGGCTGATGCTGGCTTCTGTTCAGTTCCAAGTCGGAAGCTATCGACCTTTCTCAACCTCAGCAGACTGCTGAGTATCGCTTTCAACTTTCTCATCTGCTCGCCGCGATAAAAACGCATGAGTTCATCGGATACCGGGCGCTTCATTCTTCGGGCGGCGGCGGAGCAGTAACCGCACAGCAAGGCTACACCTTCCATGGGCCGCTTTGTGGATCGGTAGGCGACACGAAACAGCTGCCAAACAGGCGAACCGCCAAGATAATAGTCCTTTTCACCGTAAGAAAAGCTCGCGGCCCAGTTGCTGCGTTCGGCGGTGCCAAGTGTTCGGTAATGATGAAATCGCCTTTCAGGAAAGGAGCGAGTTTTCCATCCTTTCATTCGCGCGGTGGTAACTGCAATCCAGTCGATTCCGCCGGCGGGATTGGCGATATAACCGCCGATGTCTTCAAAACACTGTCGCCGAAACAGCTGACAGCCTCCGGCTACGTGATTTTCTCCTTCAAAACTATCCCGGGCTGAATCATAACCATCGCCTTCCACAAAAGGAGTACCTGCGACGCCCAGCTTTGGATCCTCGGAAAACTTCTTCGTCAGAAATTCCAGGTAGTCAGGCCCAAATGAAATGTCGGCGTCGAGATTGCCGATTACGTCAAACTCCAAAGATCGAACCCTCTCAAGCCCAGCATTGAACGCGTGAACCTTCGCCGCAAAAGTTCGGTGCTTTGGCTTGGTGTGTCTGACCAGCTCGATCCAGGGGAAACGCGTGGCGTAAGTCTGCACGATCTCGGCAGTTCGATCGGTGGAACCATCGTCAACGATAACCCATCGCTCCGGCAGATGGGTCTGGGCGATCATCGAATCAAGCGTTCTAGTAATAAACGACTCTTCGTTGCATGCGGGAGAGATAAGGACGTACTTCATCGGAATGACATGAGCTGAATCAACGAATTGGTTTTTCATCTGCTTGAACCAGGTGACACGGATGTTCTTCGCGATCTCAGTGAAAACAAGATCACCGGGGATCGGCAGAGTCCCCGGGCTTCGATGGCTCTCCGCTAACTAAAGGGTGCGGATATGTATACGGCACGTAATTAGGTAACGCCGCCGAGTTATCCTTGCTGTAGAACCAATCACGGTTCTCTAACACCGTATAGCCTTGCGAATAGACCGTGGGCTTGCCATTCTGGTTTCCGAAACTCGGCCCAAGCGTGTTACCCCAGATGCGGATTGGCTCCTGTTGCTGATGCGGCCACTGAACTGGAGCTGGCTTTACTCCAGAAATAAGGTCGCCTTTGCCTCGTCCCGGTTGGTCTAAGACCGTCTCGACTTTTCGAATATCGTACTGATCGCCTGTATTAAAACTCATGGGTTGGCCTTGCGGGTTGCCATCCGGTTTAATACTATTCGATGTGTTAGTATTAACGGAACTGGCCGTGTTTCGAGTGATGTTACGAATCGAGTATCCGCGCCATTGATTCGGCTGCCAATTCGCAGCCGAATCAACCAAAGTACTGGACCCATTTTCCCCTTTATGGGTTCCCGTGGCATAGACGGTGGGGCTATTAACATCCCACGGGTTTGTTCCGTCTGCCTGCCCCCAGGGCGTAGCAGGGAACCAAAGTCGATATTCCGACATCACCACCAGCGAGTCATAGCGATCGCTTTGATTACCCCAGACCAGAGCGCTCCCGCCTCTTAGATAGAGCATCCAGTTGTGCTTGAATGTGGACGGACCTCCGTCGCATTGGTTCTGGTAGAACTCCAGTGTGCGACCGCTGCGAAAACGTTGCCCCGTTTCAGTGCCGTGATTGCCAGCCTCCGATCCGAAAATTTTGTTGTGGCGAATCACAACACGCATTCCCGCATCGCCGTCGATAAAAGTAGCACTGCTAAAATTGTTGAACGTACAGTCTTCGATGAAAATCGCCTGCTCGCTTCCCCAATGGGGGTCGTCAGCCCACGAGTTATCGCCGTACTTGCCGCTGCCTTTCCACGCGTCGTGCCTGATATTGATGCCACCTGTCCAGGCTTCCATGGTAAACTCGCAATGATCAATGACCCCCCAGGCGCTGCCAAAGAAGACCAGGGGTCGTTGATACAACTGGTAGAACTTAATGTGATCAACCCGCACATTTGGCGTCTCGCTGACTGCGGCTATGGAGATAGCTGCCAAGCTTCCTTTATCAATTGTATTTCCAGTCGGACCGTCGGGGCTGCCGTTGATTGTAAAGCCACTAAGTCGCGACAAGATCGTTTTGGACTTGGGTTCGATTTGAAACAGTGGGTTCTGGTTTTTGCCTTTCGGAGTCTGGTCGACAAAAATCGTCTGATCGATGCCCGCGCCGACGAGGCTTATGTTCTTGTTAACACCAAGCGTCTTGGTCCAGGTAGCAGTGCCGGCAGGGATGATCACGGTGTCTCCGTCATGCGCCTTGGCCACTGCGGACTTGACCGAAGCGAAATCGACTCCATCCGCCGTGATCTTACTACTCGCCTGAACCTGGCTCAGGCCCAGCAATACTCCCAGCATCACGGCAACGGCCGCCTTTCCTTTATCGTGGATTACAGTGACCATTGGTTATTAAACCGCTGAATAGCCGCCGATTTTCACGCGCTGCAACATGGCCTGAAATTCAGGACCCATCAGGAAATCCAATTCCATTGGAACAATGGGATGGGTCATCAGCTCAACCTTCTTAAATCGCGCCAGGGCTTCGACTCGTCCCAACTTTTTTTGCTGGAGCGATTGGGAGAGACAGAAGAAGTAATCCGGCAACCTGTACTTACGCGCCAGCCTCTGGTCGACGACGGCGCGGTAGGCCCGATTCAACCAACTCTTTTCGCCGGGCCAAAAGGAAAAATTTCGTCTCATCTTTGTTCCAGCGGGAATCGCCGAACTCCAAATCACGTTTCCACAAAGATGCATGTGATGGTGGCCGTCGATATGGGACGGCTGTTTACCATACAAACGCTCAAACTCGGCAACCTGGGCTTTGTAGGACTCGGAAATCCCTTGAGCTAAAAATGGATTGTACAGCAACTGCGAGTATTTCGCTTTCCTCAGGAACCGAGCTATGCGGGCGTGAGAATGTTGAATCTGCGGCGGGCAAGTGCCTGCGGTGAATTTTTCGGTGAGATTAAGATGTAATCCGACGTCGATGGCATTTTCTCTCGCCAGGTGGGCGGCGCGCTCTGAGTCTTCCATGAAAACCATTGCGCTAACCGACGTGACTCTGCCTTCCTTGTAACACGCCAGGGCTGCATCGGTTTCGGCAACGGATCGACCCCAGTCATCCGCATTGATGATGAGCATTCCCATCAACTCCTTCCGATGAAAGTTGTTCTTTCTGGCGTCAGTTCTGTGGCCGAAATCAATTCGCCTTCCAGGCTATCTATTGTCACCGATTCTTCGATGGTCTCTACGTCGCGCTGCGGATAGTCCAGGGCGATCAGATAGAACACAAACCACATGGGACTGATGTTTTTGAACGCTGCTTCGGTCCAGTTGTAAGCAATAACCGCCAGGAGAAAGCCAAGCCGATAGCGGCCAAACTCAAAGTTTATAAAAAGCTCGCGACGCCCTTTCCAAAAGGTTGCTATCAGCAGCACGATCAGCAGAACGAGTCCAACCAACCCCAGATTCAAATATGTTTCGAGGTAACCATTGTGAGCCTGATTAGGTGCCCACCACCGCGAAGCCGCGAATTCCCGGAACCGCTCGCCGAGCCAGAAGCTTTCGAATCCAGCCCCCAGGATAGGGTTAATTTCAACCTTCAACAGGTCCGCCCAAAGCAACGTTCTGTCGGTCAGGGTTGCATCTTTTCCCAATAACTGAATCGCGTTTGCGTAAATTCCGAATGCCCACTCTGCAAGGATTAGACCAATCGCCGTAATAACCAGGTAAGTGCCGATAAATCTCTTGTCCACAAACCTCAAACCGAGAACTAGCACAATGAGGATGGCAATGAACAACGATACGAGCGACGTGGAACTGTGGGCTCTGGACAAAAGCCACCAAGTCATCAACAGAAATCCGCCGGCCAGGAAAAGTTCATGTCGCCTTTCCCTACCTCGTTCGCTGGCCCGAACTTGCAAAAAGTACCAGAAGAAAAAGAACCCGAGAATCAGGCAATCTGCGCCCAGCGCGTTCTTGTTTAACGTAATGCCCGTGTTAATTGCAGCACCAGACCACACATCAAACGCTCGCCCGTATTCGGGATAATATTTGAGAAACAAGATGGAAACCGGAACGATAATGTAGGCGCATCTCTTCATCAGGCTTGTCAGCGCCTGCATCGGATTTGGTTCTGTCAAAATGATAAGAGCCATAATGGGATGGCCCAGCACTTTGATCCATCGCTTAAAGGCTACGAACGGAAAGTCGGACCAAAAGATGGCAAGGAAGCAATAGACGAAGAAAATTGTGAGCCACTGATTGTTACGAATAATTTCCGAAAGCTGCACGTGTCGCCTTTTAAGGACATAAGCGCCAGCTAGAATCAGTGAGAAATAGACGGAAGCGTCGAAGGGGCTGCCCTCTTCCAAAGTGATAGCACCTGACTGAAAGCCAAACGTGTTTAGCCATTCTGAAGGTTGCCTGGAGCAAATGATCAGCATCCAGACAAGAGGAACCCAAAGTGCTCCAGTTACATCGTGTTTTTGTCGAACGTCGCGTCGGTAAAGGAACAGAATAAAACCGATGGTCAACAGCGCTGCTATGGGAGGCGGAAGATGCATCGGTTTTCTTCGTCAGGTTCAAGAGCCCGCGAGTCAGCGAGCCTTCTGCAAATCCGCAAATTCAACTATCTTCGTGGGAATGGCAGCTGTTTCCTGGAAGAAGCTGTCAATGCATTCGACTGTCCGAATGATCATCTCTTTGGTCATTTCCGGATAGATCGGCAAAGACAAAATCCGAGACTGGTTAAAATAGGCCACCGGGAAATCGTGCGGAACATGCCCGAGATAAGAGTAGGCGGGATAAAACGGCAACGCCTTCGGGTAGTTCAAAACCGTAGAGATGCCCGCCTGGGTGAGGTGCTCTCTTAAAGCATCCCGGTTTTCCGTGCGAATAACATAGAGATGATAAACGTGATCGCGACCGGCGGCTACCTGCGGGGTGATAACATCGCCCAGCTGTTCAAGCAGACCATTATAACATGCGGCCACACAGCGTCGCGCTTCCGTCCACCCCGGCAAGTGAGGTAGTTTGGCGTTCAATATCGCCGCCTGTAGCCCATCCATACGGCTGTTGATACCTTCCATCACATGATCGTTTTTACCGCCGTGCCGGGCGAACGTCGTCATCCACTCAGCGAGTCGTTCGTCGTTCGTGACAACGCATCCAGCATCCCCGTATGCGCCAAGGTTTTTACCGGGGTAAAAAGAGAAGGTTGCCGCGTTCCCAAAGGTGCCGACAAACTGGCCGTTGTATTTGGCTAAGTGCGCCTGAGCGCAGTCTTCGAGAACCCATAGGCCATGTTTCTTTGCGATTGCCATGATCGCTTTCATGTCTGCCGGCTGCCCGTAAAGATGAACGGGGACGATTCCCACTGTCCGGGGAGTGATTTTTCGCTCGATATCATCCGGGTCTATGGTGAAGGTTTCTTCATCAGTGTCACAAAACACGACGCGACCTCCAGCTTGCGTAATCGTTTCCGACGTGGAGATCCACGAATGAGCCGAGGTGATGACTTCGTCACCTGGCTTTACTCCAAGTCCGCGCAGTGCGATATAAATTGCGTCTGTTCCGTTGGCGCATGAAACACATCGCTTAACTCCGAGCGTCCTGGCCCATGCCTCTTCAAAAGCATCTACATGCCGCCCCCGAATGTAAGCCGACTGGGCGATTACGTCGCTAATGGCACAATCGACTTCGTTTTTGATCGACAAATATTGTGCGTGGAGATCAACAAATGGGATTTTCATAAATTTTACTGGGTTTGTGATTGAAGTTAGATGGGGCGAAGCAAGCGAGCAGGGTTGCCCGCATAGATACCCGGCACTGTAATGTCCTTGGTAACAACTGCTCCAGCTCCTATAACCACCCCGTCACAGATTGTGACCGGAAGGATAGTTGCGTTAGTGCCGATGCTGACATGGTTGCCAAGTTTGGTTGGTTTCCACAGCTCCGGCTTGCCAGCAGGCCCGCCAGTCAGAAACAAGTCATTGATGAACATTGCTCCATGGGAAATGAAACAATCGTCACCTATGGTAACCAGATCGCAGATAAAGGAGTGCGATTGAATGCGGCATCGCTTTCCAATCGTTACTCCCTTTTGTATTTCGACGAACGGCCCGATGAACGAGTTATCACCAATGGTGCAGCCGTACAGGTTTGTTGGTTCGATAACGGTGACGTTCTCGCCGAACTTAACGTCGACGAATCCGACCGTGCGCTGTTTAACAGGATTCATATTGTGGAAGCGTGACGAACGACTTCACCGTTCAGTGGGCGAGCACGTTCAAGAATTGATACGACGGTTCTTGCATGAGGCAGTCCGGTGATCGGTTCGCGTGAATTGCGGATGCAATCGGCAAAATGTTCGGCTTCGACGCGGAGCGGCTCTGCAAACTTGACCTGTGGTATCACAATGTCACCGCTCCGATAGTTAAACCTCGAGACCTGCGGGTTATCGAAGTCCATGTTCTCTCCCAGTATGGCGCGGCGATCGATACCTTTGTCGTAGATGGCAATCTTGTTCTCTGCGATATCGTCGTAAACCACCATCTTGCGCGATCCAACAATGATCATCTTGCGGACTTTTTGCGGATCCAACCAGCTGACATGAACGTTTGCGATGACCTTCCCGGGGTACTCCAGGCTGAGAAAAACAACATCATCAATGCCGTCCTGCATGTAAGCCATGCCCTGCCGGCCAATAGAGACAGGCTCCGGATCACCGAGCCAATATTGGATGATGCTGATGTCATGAGGTGCAAAGTTCCAGAGGGCGTCAATATCGGAACGAATACGGCCCAGATTCAGACGCTGGCTATAAATGTAACGAAGCTCTCCGAGCTCGCCGGATTCGATCAGCTTCTTCACGTACCGGACCGCCGAGTTATACACAAAAGTGTGACCCGTCATGACCACCAGGTTTCGCTCCGAAGCGATTCGTGACAGTTCATCGACTTCGGCAACTTTCGTGGCCAGCGGTTTTTCGACGAAAACGTGTTTACCAGCCTCGAGGGCTTGTTTAGCAAGAGAAAAGTGACTTGCGGCAGGTGTCGAAATGATCACTCCGGCAACGCAAGGATCTTCTAAAACCGTTTGATGATTTTCAACTGCGCGGCTGCGAGGAAAATTGGCTGTTACAAAAGCGCGACGCTCGGGACTTGAATCAACCACGTACTTGACGGTGCAGCCGGGCAGCGCCGAGAAGTTTCGTAGCAGATTCGGGCCCCAATAGCCGCATCCGAGTTGCGCAAGAACCAGATTAGATTTCATAAGCAAAAAACAGTGCGAGTTAGAACCGAAAACTATGCGGCCACTAGAACACCCTCTGACCCGTCAATAGTGATGTCTTCAAAAACGCCGGTTCCTTTAGCACCCTCCTTCTGTCGTGAAGACGTGGGGTTATATATCCTTAGTGTGAGGGGCGGAAGAGCGGCACTGATTGGATCGAGCGCTGTCAGAATGCGAACCCTGGCATCATTTTCACCGCTCTTTACGAAGGACGCTGTTCGGCGCTTGCGAAACCAGCAGACTGCCTGAGAGCCCGTGGCAAACCAGGGCGAGCGGCCACGCAAGTCGGTTAACAAAGCTTTGTAGGCGTCGCCCCATAACCTTTCAGGCCCGAGACTGCGATCGTGCCAGTTGATTGTGAGGACTCCGCCAAACCTCGTAACATTCTCGATCAACGGCAGAACGGCAGCTTTTACCTGGTGAGTGGCCAGGTTCATGTATGGGGGATAGAACAACGCTGTATCCATGACGTGCAGCGGGAGCTCGAGCAAATGGTCAACATCGGCGTGCTTAAACACCTGGGTCGTTCCCGCGCGATATCCGATCGTTTCGTTATATCCAATCGTTGAATCGTAGGAAAAACCCGCTTTCTCCAGGGTCGCAGGCGACTGTGAATCAAAGTAAAGCCAGTGCATTCGAACGCCTGTTTCCCGATCGCCGGTGATTTTCTGAACCTGTTCGCGCTCCTCACGTCCCTTGGCACTGTCACGCCACGCATCGATTCCGTGAACAGCAATCTCACGTTTCGCAGAAAGAAGCTTGTTCAAGTCTTCTGCGATATCTGCCAAAGCATAGGCTGCGGCACGCTTTGTTCTTACTTGGTGCTGACAATCGACGCCTGGATTCCCTTTGGTCGGAATAACAAAAAACGTCGCGGCCAAACCTCGTTCCAACTCCAGATACGCGTCAACCTGGTTCCAAAAATCTCTTACAACACCCGCAAACACGAGAGGCAGTGAGAACGCAGCTTTCCAGTTCGCAACCAGCTGCGATAAGGATTTTCTTCCCTGACACAAATCCATTACCGAACCAAAAACGGCCCGGTAAAGGAACCCAAACATCGTGTGGTTGCACCAATGCTGGCTTATACGGGGATGATCAACGTCATGAGTGAGGGAAACAATGAAACGATGCCCTGCGGGAACCGGCGGTATCTCCACCAGCGTCACACCATGGCTAACGATAAGTTCGCGTAGAAGGGCAATATGAAGTTCCAGCGTAGGTACGGTCGCCAGTTCTATCGGTTGTCCCTTTGTTAGCAGATGACTGACTTCTGCGAACAAATCAAAGCCCAGTCGGACCACGAATTGCGCGTCAGGAGCTATCGAGCTTGTTCCTTTGTGAATCAAAACTTCGTTCTGAAGGCCTTCCAGAAGAAGACAAGCTCCGTAAATCGGTATGCGTTCGTTACGAAACACCACAGAATTGCGTCCTGGAACGCAACTTTCCTTTAGCCCCTGGTACTTTTCGAAGGCCTGTCTTTGAGAACCATAAAGCAGTAACAGTCTCGCATTGTTTTCCGGAGCCGGAGTGTTAGAGCAGATCAGGACGTCGTACTGCGTTCCCGGACGCCAGAACTCCCAAGGCGTCTTAAACAACTCGAAGAACTCGGCGACAGCCGCATGTTCGTCTTTGGTGGCAACAACTCCGATCATTTTAGGAAACAAAAACAACCGCCCCGCCCATCCCAACAGTCCCGGACACTCTATCGAATCCTCTTAGCTTTATGCTCTCGTGTATCATACTCATCAGATTTGGTGTGTTGCAGCACGAGCACTAGAACAAGTAAGAGGAGGATACAGAGAGCATCCACGGTCTTTAGGCGCCTTAGAGAAGTTCGGCGACAGAGTTCAATAAACTGAGCCTTTCACGGGTCCAGGTATGTGACAGGTAGACTGCCTGGCCACGCTTTACTGTTTCTGCGACGTCACCGGGATGAGTGTAAGCGAATTCAATTTTTCGCGCCAGGTCGTTAGCGTCGCCGAGATCGAAAAAAATGAGGTCATCATCACCAAAATAATCCTGTATACCGCCGGTTTTTGGCGCGATGACTGGTTTAGCCAGCGCCAGGTATTCAAATATCCGGGTCGGAGTGTTGATTTCGGTGAAAATGTTGCGGTGGTTAGGTATGATTCCGAGATCACAATCCCCGATTGCATTGACGATTTCGTTCACATTGCATTGGCCGAGGTAATCGATACTTCTGTCGAGGCCGCGTTGTTGTGCCGATTGCATTACCTCCTCGAAGAAAGGAGTCCGTTCACCACACACCTTCAGGCGAACAGACGGGATCGTTCGGCTGACTTTTTCCAGCGACTCCAAGGCGAGATCGAAACCGTTCCGATGGACCAGTGAGCCATGATAAAGAATCACAAACGGGCCGGCGCCGTTGCCGTTCTTGCCATTCGAGGTTTGAGTGTCGGCGTGCTGAAATCGGAAGACCTCGTCGTCCGGTGAATTGATTACCACTTTGATCTTGCGCGCCTCGCAACTACGCGAGGAGTAAATCTTTTTGCACGCGAGGTTCACGGTTAACACGAGATCGGCAAAGCGGATGCTCCATTTCTCAAGTCGCTTCAACATGGCTACGCTGAAGCTGTCCTCCGGTAACTTAAAGATGGTCCGCATGAGTTCCGGCATGGGGTCATGAAGATCCAGGATGACCTTTGCACCCAGAAGTTTTGGTACCATCGCACTAAAGACCAGTACATCCGGCATGTTATGCACATGCACGAAATCGTAGCGCCGTGTCAGTGATCTCCAGGCAAGGCGGAAAAAACAGGTTAAGACGAACGCTGCGTATTGCCCAACGTACGCGAACTTACCTCCGCGGCGCCGCTTCAAGCCGACACGTGTGACATGAATATTCCCATAAGTCTGGCGCGCTGGCTCGGAATCGCTACCGCGTAGGCAGATGAGATCGATATTCACACCTTGCGCAGCCAGCGCTTCGGTGGCTCTCCTCGGCCGCGGGTCGGCCGGATAATGCGAAAAGAGCAGGACTGCAGCCCGACGACCGCGGAGACGTCGAATGCCAGGCGCGGCCGCTTCATCATGTTCAGAGAGGCTCGCTTTGGATGAACAAACCTTGGTGACGTGCGCTGCTACTTCCTTTGGAAGGGCATGCCAGTACTCGCCGGAGTAGTTCGCTTTAACGTATATGAGAAACTGGCGGTATAGCTCCGCAGGATAGCTCGTTGCTGTTTGTCCCGTTCCATTGAACGACAGGTAATCGGGATGGATAATAACAAGAGCCATACCTCCATGCTCAGCAATCCAATCCAGTTTTCGCATCCAGATGTCCGGCGTTGTCTCGCCTAACACGAGGAATAAGGTGGAGTCCTGAGGAAGGGTGTAAGGCAATTCGACGTAGCCTTGTGAAGAAGACTCCCCGTCTGGATGGGGTACCCAGTATGGAAAAATAGTGTGTCCCCCCTCTGGCTGCGGCTCAAAAGGATCCGTGTCGAAGGTGGAAGCGTCGTATTGCACGTCGAGGTCGTGCAACCAATCAAGATTGCGCAACATGAACCCAGACCTGAACCCTGAGGCATTCCATTCACGCGCATAGTGGTTAATTCTCGCAGCTCGTCTCCGGAAGGTATTGCGCGAGGTAAACAGACGCCCATCGTGTTTAAGGTCGTGTATACCAACTTCGAAGCCGTTCGCAGCCAGTTCACGCCTTAATTCTGCTGACACCCGATAATCGCCTTCGGGGACAAAGTTGAAGGACGAACGAAACCCAAGCTCCTGTTCCAGTTTCATCAGGGACCGGCAGCTGTCCAACCCGGCTTTACTCTCGACGTCGTGCGTCAAAACAAACGCAAACTTTTTTCCGTGGGGCCACCCTGGCCAGTCGGCAGGCAAACGCTCGGACCCCGGCGTGATAGGCCAGGCGCCTCGCATCTGTTTTCGAAGGCGCGCGGCCATCCGCCGGCGGATCGCGGCGCGAACCGCTTGCGGAATGAAGGGCTTCAGCCCGTAGTAAATCCTGTTACGTAACACGAGATGAGAGTAGGTTAAAGGTTGCGTTTGGTTGCAAACATCCAGAAGAAACTGGTAGCGGATGCCTGCAGGAAGGGGGTCAGATCGGTTGTGGCTCCGATCGATTAGGATTCGCCATCAAGCCACCTTGGAATGTAAGAACGCGCCTTGTTTACTACGACCGCAACGTTGTTTCTTTCCGCGGTTAACTTGCCATAGCTACGTTTAATAGCCTCGCGATTGTTCTTTTCTGCCTCCACCACGAGCAAAAGCTTATCCATAAAGGCAGCCATTCCCCATGTGGGACTGGTCTGGTCGAGCGGTGGCATATCGAAAATGATATAGTCGAAATCGCTGGCTTTAAGGTTCGGCATCATGTCGAAGAATTTCTTCAAACCAAGTTGCGCCGGCCCCGCGTTCGGAGTCCCAACCGTAGCCAGGTACAGATTATCCGAAGCGGAGGCCATCGTCCCGTTCGGCTTGAGTGCTGCGTTCAGCGGGTAGGCTGGTTTGCCTTTGAAAAACGGATGCACATCCTGAGGCCCAAGGTTCACGTCAACGAGAAGGACCTTGCCGTCGTTCGTCTCCGAAAGAGAAGCAGCGAGTCCGGCGGCCAATGTAGACGTTCCCGCGTCGTCGGAAAATCCTGCAACACCGACCAGCTTTGGTTTATGCGTCAGGTGGTTAAGCTCGAAGTACAGACCGAGGCGGTCGCGAATTGCGTCACAGTACGGCCTCATGAAATGACCTGCTTCCCAGGGAGCTAACCTTGCATTGCCGCTTCGGGTCGCGAGCGCGTTCGAATCGGCCGGCGATCCATTCTGAGGCAAAGGCAAATGCCCGTTGCGACCGCGCGAATAAGGGATCGAAAGCATCAGTGGAATGTGCAACTGCCTTTCCAACTGAAGTGGTCGGCCTACGGTTTGATTCAATACCAAGCCTCTTAGCAACGCAATCGCCACGCCCAACGCGACACCGGCGCCGGCGAGTCCTAGCACCATCTTATCGCGTCTTTTACTCTCAAGCATGGGAGGCGACGGCCGCTGAACCGCGCTGATGTTTGGCATCTTGGTTGGGTCTAAAGCCTCGTCGATCCGCGCCTTTTCGAGGGATGCGGCGAAGTACTTGTAGTTTGCTTCATCCATTTCTCGCTTTCGCTCGAGGTCTTCAATTTGCGGAGCGACATCTGCAAGCTGCTTGATTCTTTGTTGCACGTCGCGAAGCCGTGCCTTGAGCGTATCGACTCTGGCTTGCGCACCGGCAGCTTTGGCTTTTTCATCCGTCGGCTTTTTCTTTCTCCAGCCTCTGGACGAGTTTGCAGACTGTTGGTTAGCCAGAGCTTGTTGTTCGGCAAGTTGCGCTTGTGCCGCATTAAGTTCTTCCTGAATTTTTGCAGCCTCGCTGGTAAGAGCCATTGAGCCCTCTTTCAGAGAGGTAATCCCGGTTTTTTCCCTGAGGGCTTTCAAAGCGTCTTCGGTTTGGCTTAAGCGTGCGCGAACCTGGTCGGTCTGTTGAGCCACAAAATCGAAAGCGCCCGCGGAACGGTGCACTTCCAGGTGTTTAACAAAATAAAGGCTCAGCAATTCCTGCAGGACAAGCGTCGCCATTTCGGGATTGCTGCTTTTATAGGAGATGAAGATGATGTTGCTTCCCTTGGTGGAAATTACCTTCAAATTGTTGATAATGTTGCGAGCCGCCTGACTTTCCGAGGGGTCCTTGAGCGTTGGCAGCAAGCGTTTTGGACCAATTGCGTGGGCGACCTGCGTAGCCAGATCCCAGCTGGTCAGAATTTCGATTTCCGCGCCGATGACCCGGTCGGCTTCGCTACTCGAATTGGCGCCTGCTTTTTCCGCCTCAACCGGATCGATGGCACTCCTTTCCAGTACATACCGGACCAATAGCTTGGCCTGCGATTCATAGGAAGGCGGATAAAGAAAATAGACCGCTGCTGCAGCGATAATGCCCAGCATTGCGAATAACATGATTGTTCCCTTACGCTTGAATAAAGCGAACAGAATATCGCTCAGCGTAATGCCGGATTGATGTGGTGATTCCCGTCGTAGTTCAGCCATAGTTTTGCCTTTAGTCGAGATGTGGATAGAGGATCGACCCAGCGAGTCGATTGAACACAAGCGGTAATCTGCCAAAGACACGCTTGTGTAAGCCGCCCTCACGGCGGACTGGATCGGAACACTGCCGACCCGATGGATCGACTCGGAAGTAATCGATTGATTCTTCGTGGGTGTCCCAGGAAAGTTTGAATCGTCGCAAACCGCTATTTTCGAAGTCAGTGCGACCGAAATGTAATTTTTCGGCGCCCTCGCGCGCCAAGAGCCGAATGCCCTTCCACATGACAAGATTGTTCGGGCGGAATTCTTGAAACTTCTTGTCCGAAGCGCCGTACTTGTACACCGCATTCTTGCCGAAGCGAAAGAACACCGCTGCAGCAATTGGTCGTGAGCCGCGTCTTGCCAGAACAACAAACCCCAGGCCGGGCTTGATCATGTACTCGTGGATGTTCAAGAAAAAGGATGCTGGCTGGGGTGGAAGACCATGGCGACGGCGTGTTTGGACATGAAGCCGGTAAAAATCATCCATAGCGCCCCGAGTGCGGTCGACCTGTGCGGTTAGATTGCTGCGTTCGGCTTTGCGAATGGCACGACGGACCTGGCTATCGAAACGATCGGCCATTTCCTCGGAGCGGCGCAACACCAGTGTGTGCCCGTAAAATTTAGGCGGCGCACTGAGGCGAGACTGAGACTGAAACGACTTGCCTCCGCGAATCTCCAGGTGCTTCCAACACCGTTCCCGCGCAAAGTCAACAATCCTGTCTTTCACCAGGTCCGTCACTTCGGAGTCAAAAATGAGCGGTTCGCATAGGTCGCTAAATGGAAGACAGACACCGCGGCGCCCCGTGAAGGCACTATGCACTTCCATCAGTGGAACCAGGGCCGCCAGGCTCCGTCCACGGGAAAATTGAAGATAAAAGGGCTGATGGCCGTAAGTCTTGTGCAGCACCTTTGCCCAGGCAGTGGTATGGAAGCAGGTCGCGTCCGGATGCAATGCGACGACAAGATCCCAACCGGGATTTTGAACGGGATTAATAATCCACATTTGAACCGGTTCATCGCTCGTCTTTGATTCCACCAGCGAATCCTCACCACGAACAGGCCCCGCTTTCCCGGATGCCCAATTGTCTACTTGCAGAATGTTCAATATCTACTTCCTAGACCAGCGCTTCCGCACCGACTACTTCGCCAACACAACGGACTACATACTCGACCTGCTCCCCGGTCAGTTCCGGGAACATCGGCAAGGAAAGGAATTGCTCGGCTAGACTTTCCGCGATCGGAAACGCGCCCCGCTTATAGCCAAGGTTCCGGCACGCGTCCTGTAGATGAACCGGTACTGGATAATGGACGGCGCAGCCGATTCCTTTTTCCTGAAGATTCTGAGCGACCAGGTCGCGTTCGCGAACGCGAATGGCATAAACATGATACACGTGCCGTGCGTAGGTTGACTCAACAGGAGTGAGAACCTCATCCATGCCGGCAAGAGCGTTGCTATATTCAGCTGCATGCTTTCGTCGCAGCGAATTCGCCTCGGTAAGGTGACGTAGTTTGATCGATAACACTGCCGCCTGAATTCCGTCCATGCGGCAATTCCAGCCCATCAGAGAATGATAATATTTTCGTGACTGACCATGATCTCGTAGCATTCGAATTTGCTTCGCTAGCTCAGGGTCGTTTGTGACGACTGCACCGGCTTCACCGAAAGCACCAAGATTCTTCCCAGGATAAAAGCTAAAGCAGCCCGCGTCGCCCATGGTGCCTGCTTTCCGGCCTTTGTACTCTGCGCCGTGCGCCTGGGCGGCATCCTCAACCACGAAAAGTCCGTTTGCTCGTGCGAATTCCAGAATTGGATCCATATCAGCCGGTTGTCCGAAAAGATGCACGGGTATGATCGCTTTGGTTCGTTCGGTCAGACTCTTCTCGAGCTCGGCCGGGTTCATCGTAAACGTGTCTGGATCGACATCGACAAATACCGGGCGCGCGTTGCAGTAACTGATTGCCTCCGCGGTGGCGATAAAAGTGTTTGGAACCGTGATGACTTCGTCGCCTTCACCAATCCCGAGACCCAGCAGAGCCAGCCAAAGAGCGTCGGTCCCATTACCCACTGCAACGGCGTTGGAGGATCCGCAGAATTCAGCAAATTCTTGTTCGAACTTCTCTACAAACGGTCCACCGGCAAAGGCGCTGGTTTCGATTACTTCGCCGATGGCGCGATTGAACTCTTCGATATAAGGGGCGTGGTGCGCCTTTAAATCAAGAAAGGGAACTTTCATGTTGCGTTTAGTTATGCCTTGGAGTCGAGAACTCAGGCCAAGAGCTTCACTCGCTACATCGAGCGAAAGTGAAGCCTGGCCTGACACTCATCCAGCAAATGCTTCAACCTGGAGAAGCTCTTCGGCTTCTACCGCAGCGCGAGGCGGCACCGCTTTAGTCGGTTGAGAAAATGTGACGGGTGCGCCGTTCATTTTGATTGAGGCGCTCGCCGCTTCAAGGATCCTGACCATCTCCAGTCCCTTGCGACCATCGGTTAACGGTTCGGAATTTGTCCTGATGCAGTCGATAAAATGTTGGCATGCCAGCTTCAGTGGCTCCTCCTGGTGGAGGTAAGGGATATAACTGTCGCCGTAATGATAAGAATATTGGAATTCGGCGAACGTGTCGTAGTGCGGCGGCCGCTCCACCCGAGCATCGTAAATGCGGATTTTTTCCCGTGTGCGCAAATCGTCATACACGATCATTCGTCGTGTGCCGACGATGGTCATTTCGCGAATTTTGCGGGGTTCGAGCCAGCTGCTTTGGATGGTTGCGAAACGTTTGCCAGAAAAGGAGAGAGACATGTTTGTCACATCCTCGACCCCGGGAGTGATGTGAGCGTTGCCCTGGCAATTAATTCTGGTGGGAAATTCGTTGAGAATATGGAGAATGATCGAGATATCGTGTGGCGCCAGATCCCAGGCGACATTGATGTCCTTTTGGAATAGCCCGAGATTGAGACGGCGGCAGTTGATGTATCGGATCTCACCCAGATCGCCAGCTTGAACGATCTGCGCGATCTTTTGCACTGGCGACGAATACAGAAACGTGTGATCAAGCATCAAAGTGAGACCGTTGCGGTCCGCAATCTCGATCAGTTCTTCGCATTCGGCTGAAGAAGAAGCCATCGGCTTTTCGATCAGCACGTGTTTGCCCGCGAGGAGGGCTGCCTTAGCCAGCGAAAAGTGGTGCTTTACCGGCGTAGCGATGACCACAGCATCCACGTTGGCGTTGTTTAGAAGCTGCTGCGTCTGCGTCATGCCCTCGACGTCCGGATACAATGTGCGGACGTGTTTGAGGCGTTCCACATTCAAGTCGCAGACGGCCTTGAGCCGGCAGTCCGGAAGACTTTTGAAATTACGGACAAGAAGGGGTCCCCAATAACCGCACCCGATAATCCCAACAGAGATTTGCTTCTTCATACTTTTCGAGGTGATTCCGTCAAGCCGTGGAAACTTGGCGGGCGAAGGCGTTCACTTTGGCGGCGGGGCGGCGTCACGGCCCGTGATTCGAAGACCTGACCGACCATCACGGCGCAGGTTTTGAAAAGAATCTTGAGATCCAGCAACAAAGACAGGTTTTTCAAATAAAACAGGTCCATTGCGATCATCTCGTTGAACGTCGTTTTATTTTTACCGTTCACCTGCCAGTACCCCGTAAGGCCCGGCAAACCGTTCACACGCTCGCGTTGCCATGGCTGATAATGGGCGAATTCATTGGGAAGGCAGGGCCGCGGACCAACCAGACTCATCTCGCCACAAAGGACATTGAAAATCTGAGGTAATTCATCCAGGCCGCTCGCACGCAGAATCCGACCGAAAGGCGCCAGTCGCGGGTCACCGTAATCGTCGAGCTTCGCCATGGGCGAATTGACCCGGATCAATTCTTCTAAGTATCGCTCATGGCTTTCAGTCTCGGCGCTCACTTTCATTGTTCGAAACTTCCAAATAAGAAAATGCCGGCCACCCATTCCTACGCGTTTCTGCCGGTAGAAAATCGGCCCCGGAGAAGCCAGCCTTGTCACCAACATGAGTAAGATCATCACCGGCAACCAGATTGGCAGGGCAAGGAGAATGCATGTGCAGTCCAGAACGGATTTCCAGCCAGGAACCCGATGAGCCCGCAGGTCCGAAAAGTCGTATGCAATACCAGCAGGTGCCGTCCCGTTTCCGGTCGAGCCGTTAGAGGGCAAGCTGCCGCCCTTGGTCGCCCGCCCTACACGCGGGAGATAACCTTCTATCCTCATCTGTTGACTTCCTCCAACCTCTGCTAACCCGCTAACTGCGCGGGACTGTGAGAGCGAGGAAGGAACCCGCATCTAGGTCCTTGTGACCGAGGACGGGATCCTCGAATACCTCACTCTTAAAAACCTCAAAACTGGGGGGGAAAGCAGGAAACGGGAGTCCAGATCGCGCCAGTTGAGGGGCACCTGTTTGTAGGCGCGGCGCGATGCCGGGAGGGCGATTTTTGTGATTTCCCGCACGCTTACTTCTACGGAAACTGGGGATCAAAGGTTCCGAATATTTTGCGGCCATTCGGGGCGATTTTTTGGTCGTTGTCACAACCCGCAGGAGGCGAAGTAAAAACAGACGAGCTGGCCGTTGCCGATTATACGCAGAGATCCTATTCTATTTCGGCGAGAAGAGTGTCCAGGTTCTCACTCTCGCAACCGTGCTCTTCGGCCAGCCCCGTTTGCACTAAACATCCGAGGCACAGGCCATTGTGAACACGTACCACCCCACAGCAGTGCGGACACTCGTCATCCTCGTGCGGAGGCGTCCCAAACGAATCAGTTAAGCCATTCAAATCCATCTTCGTCATTCCAGTTGGCTGCTTGTCATCAAACGGTTTACCCGCAGCGAAATCTCCGTTGCCAGCGCACAATGTGCCCCGAACCGGAGTCCCCCACAGCATCGCCAAAGCATGTCGTCGGAGAAACTTACATGAGCGAGGTGTACCGCTACAGCGTGCCCAAGCACTTCTACGGAAAACGCCGCAGGAAGTTCCGAAAAATGCGTATTCTGGCAGGAAAAAACGCCTTGTTTTTAAACAGTTGTTTCAATTACCGTTCACAACGCTCAGCACGGCTTGCGTTTCAGCGATTTTTCCAATTGCCGTTCGATTTGAAAAGAATGGATGCTTCAATTGTACGTATGGACAAACCAAATGAATTTTTAAATAGAGCAGTCAACGAAGCTGTCGAGACCCTGCAGTCGCTCCATCAGCTCGAACGCCAGGTCGAACAAGCGGCAAATCTCATCGAGGAATGTTTATGCGCAGGAAACAAACTGCTCGTTTGCGGAAACGGAGGCAGCGCGGCAGATGCGTCACATTTCGCTACCGAGTTTGTGGTCCGTTTTATGAGGGAACGGCCGGCGTACCCGGCCATTTGCCTCGCGGGCGATGGTGGCCTTCTTAGTGCCGTGGGAAACGATTATGGCTTCGAGGAGCTTTTCGCACGACAGGTGGCGGCTTTCGGACTGCCAGGAGACGTGCTCGTTTGTCTAACCACTTCCGGCAAATCCCGGAACATCGAGCGCGCGTTACAGGAGGCAAAATCCCGAAAAGTTAAGACCATCAGCTTTCTCGGTCGGGATGGCGGTTCAACCATCGGAATGGCCGATGTCGATCTTTTGGTTCGTGGCAATTTAACTTCGCGAATTCAGGAAGCGCACCAGCTTCTGCTCCACGTTTTGTGTGAGATTGTGGAGGTGCGACTCATCGAGAAGAAACACGGACAGAAAACGCTCGGGTGATGCGTCGGGTTCGAAAAATACTCCGTCAAATTGGTCTTCGGATTGCCTCTATCTGAGGCGATTTTGGATTTAAAATCCCGATTGTTCAGAGTTTTTCAGCAGACGCTCGCGTTCACGATCAAGTTGGCGGCGTTCGCTCGGCGTCAAACTGCCGATTCCAAACTTTGAAATCTTGTCCAAGATCGGATCGATCGAAATGTACGCGTCATCCGCTTCTTTTGAACGGATGGAATGCGGTTTAGGAACAACACGAAACTTCGGCTTGGGAGCGAAGCGCGCCTTTAAGGCGTCCCACCAGGGAAGTTCCGGCCCAGCGCCATGCATCTCAATAAAAAGAAACGCCGCGCC
>DASREH010000011.1:0-48345 GCA_035652195.1 Candidatus Udaeobacter sp.
GCGATGGAGTTCTGGCAATGAAGCCAGGGCCGAATGCACCCTTTGATCCAAGGCACCCGTATTTTCCGCTTCCAGCTCGACAGGTTCCGTGACGTCTTGTGACAAGGGAACAGTTCGGCGCCTGCGAAAAACATCGTGTGCCCGGTGTCGGGCAATCGTTGCCAGCCATGCAGGAAACTTTTCGGGCTCGCGCACCCGCCACCGGGTTTTCCAGGCTTTGACTAACGAGTCCTGTACGACGTCCTCAGCTTCCTCGCGGTTTTGGAGAATTCCGTAAGCGATGGCGAACAGTTGGCGGCCATGAGTGCGAATGATCATTTCAAATGCCTCTCGATCGCCATGAATGGCCGCCCGATATTGTTCGCGTTCACTGGGATCCATTAGGGTCGATCTAAAGCCTAGACGTCCAAAGAGAGGAATCCGCGCGAAAATTTTTCAGGAATTTTATAGGCGCCCGGGTAAGCGCCGTTCATAGAGCTTGGCAGCATCCAAGGCGTTACGGACAACGCGTTCCATCCGGCCGAGGCGGAGGAACAGCCGATCGAAGGTTCGGGCAGGCGAAACACGACGCTGTGGTGGCAGGCGTGCCGCCTGCGTGTCTTCAGAGTTGCAGCCGACAGAGCTGCCTCTACAGAAAACCGATAAGCACTCGCAACGCATTGAGGGCAACGCGTTCGATATGGGCGAATCAACGCGTTACGCCTAGAATATCAGAACTGTATTACCGACGCTGACCAGGTCTTTCACGCGCGCAGCGTCCCAGTTTGCCAAACGAATACAGCCATGGCTCGCCGCACGCCCAATCGTCTCCGGGTTGTTCGTGCCATGAATTCCAATGCCAGGCTTGTTCAAGCCCATCCAGAGAACGCCGACGAGATTGTTGGGGCCTGGTGGAAGGTTGTAATAATTTTCGGTACGAACGCCGTGGTTGAGCATACCTTCGTCATAGCGGAACCAGGGCCAGACGTGGGCACCAAGGATCTTCCACGTCCCCACTGGTGCAGGCAGTGTTTTCGATCCGGGCGTGATTGGAAAAACACAGACGAGTTGGTCTCCGTCGAAGACTTCCAGAAGTTTTTCCGAGGTGTCGACAAAAACCTTGCGAGAAGCGAATGCCGGATTTTCAGGAACTTTGCCTTCGGTGAATTTCTCTACTTCAAACGGCAGTACATTCGGCACCTTCAGAGTGTCACCCGGTTGAAGGTGTTCCCAGTTCTTTCCGGGATTCAATTTCTGGATGTACGCCTCGGCCGAATGATAGCGCTCGGCGACGAATTCAAGCAGTGAAGTGTAGGGTGTCCATTTTAACTTGGCCTGCTCTGCCTTGCTTCCGGGGACATCGCCGACCAACTTCAAATCTTCGTCCCTGACCGTGTATGTGGTGTAGGTTACGGGTACCTGATCGAGCATCCATTGATCGACTGCCCCAGTCTTCGGCATGGCGTGTGCGTGCTTGTACGAGATGAGTGCTTTGCGAAAAAATTCACCCATTTTTCCGTCGATTTTGCCGGGCGCGAAATCGCTGTTGTCTAGAAAAATCTGCAGCCGTGTAGCGGTCTCCTCATCATAGTTCGGCAACGCGACCGGATAAACCCTGGGAGGCGGCGTGGTTTTCTCCTGTGGAGCAGGGGTCATCTGCTGTCCCAGCGCGAACGTGGCGATCGCGGTCATCCCGCAAATATAAAAAACGGACTTCATTGGCGGAAGTTATGCGCGGCGAATCCGACGGTGCAAACGGGATCTGATTTTAAATCATTTGGGACGATGTTCCCGCTCTGGCAACGCATGAACGTGAAAAAAGAAATGAGACTTGCCTGAAGAAAGCGGCCCGATTGTATCATTCCGAATCGGATTGCTTGCCATTTGATGCGCCAGTTCTAGTTTGGCGCGGTGAAAAAGATCGAAGCTGTTATTAAACCTTTCAAAGCAGAGCCGGTAAAGGAAGCCCTGATCGCCGCCGGCGTGGAAGGAATGTCTCTTAGCGAAGTGAAAGGTTTTGGGCGGCAAAAGGGACACAGCGAAATTTATCGCGGCACGGAGTACACCGTTGATTTTCTTCCCAAGATAAAATTCGAAATGGTGGTTCCGGATGACCGCGCGCAGCGGGCAGTCGAGGCGATCCTGGGAGCGGCCAAAACAGGAAAAATCGGTGATGGCAAGATCTTCGTGACCGAGGTCGAAGAGGCAGTGCGCATACGTACCGGCGAACGGGATGCCGAGGCACTATAAGCGCGGAGCGCTCATCAAGTTAAGTTAGAGGTTGAGAGTTCCAATTTATACCCCCAGGAGAACATCTATTTAACCTTTCAACTCTTTAGCTTCTTAACTATTCAATCGTTCAACCTGTGCACGATTACCTGCTGTCTTTATTTCTCGGAATTGTGGAAGGGTTGACGGAATTTCTCCCCGTAAGTTCGACGGCCCATTTGCGCATCTGCGAAGCATTGCTCCACATCGATCTCCAGGACGGTTTCTGGAAAATGTACACAATTGTTATCCAGCTCGGCGCTATCCTGGCCCTTCCGGTTTATTTCTGGCATCGCATCGTGAAATTTGTTTGTACCTTTCCGAAAGGAGAACGCGGCGATCGCATGATTTTCACGCACCCGTTAAGTCTCACGGTCATTGCATTTGTCGTCACGGCAGTGCCAGCGTGGGCCCTCACGAAACAGATTGGCAAAAACCTCGAGAATCTTTGGGTGATGGCTCTGGCGCTCCTTATCGGTGGAATCGTGATGTGGATTGTTGACGCCGTCTGCACGCGACCCCGCACGATGCACATGGAAGAAATGACCTTACCGCAGGCGATCTGGATTGGTGCCGCACAAATTCTTTCTGCCATTTTTCCAGGCACTTCCCGCTCGATGTCTACCATCGCCGCCGGACAAGTCGCCGGCTTGTCGCGTCCGGCTGCGTTGGAATTTTCGTTTTTCCTGTCAATGCCGACGATGGTAGTGGCCACTGGTTTTGATTTTTTAAAGACTGTGATGCCGCACCGTGGCGAGGCAGATATTGCGCCGCTGGCAATGACTGCGCATTCGTGGACCGTGCTGGCCATCGGCTTTGTTGTATCCTTTATCGTAGCACTTGCCGTGGTCGCCTGGTTCATGAACTGGGTGCGCGCCCGCGGATTTGTGCCGTTCGCGGTTTACCGGATTATTTTCGGAATAGTATTATTGACGCTGTTGATGCGTGGCATCATGTAATCAAAGCCAATCATGGGCACCGACATTATTCTCCCGGACCTGCAAAGCGCCATTCTTTGTGAGGACGTCCGGTGTGAAATCAACGGAATGCAAACCCTGGTGGGTGTTCTGAGTGTTGTCCCCGCGCCCGGATTACCGATCAACTACATGCGGCTGTGCATCTGGACGCGCTGGTGCACCGGCGCGGGAAAATTTCGACAAAAAGCGCGCATTGTCGGTGTTGACGAACAGCAGGTCATCGCACAGGCGGAAGTGGAGTTTGTGTTGAAGGAAATGGAAGGTCACGCGACAAACGTCCATTATTTTGGTGGAGTGCAGTTTCAGCAGTACGGATTGCATCACGTAGAAATTTATTTGGAGAACGAGTTGCGACTGCGTTTTCCGCTGCCTGTGATCAAGGTCGCACGGCCAGCCGGATAGCGTCGAAACATCGTGTGAGTGGGGCTTGCGAACGGGTTGGAGTTGTTTATCACCGCTGCTTATGCCGAAGCGACTGGGCATGATCCTGCTTTGCAGCTTTGTGCTTGCCGCGCCCTTGTATTCGCAAGAGGTCATCGTTGCCCGGGAGAGAAAACCGGAAGTTCCCAAACCGACAGCGCCACCGGCCGAGGAAACCCCCTCAGAATTAGTTACGCCGGAACGTACGCCGGAGCCGCAACGAACAAAACCTAAAACACGTAAACGCTCCGAATCGGCGCAGCCGACGCTTGAGCAAATGCGAAACGCCGGAGCGCTTGCCGCTGAGCGGCTGAATAATCCTAATCCATCGCCGGCGCGAAGATCTGGCCAGTCAGATTCCGAAAAGCCCTCGGCACCGAGTACACCCGCGCCGGAAACTCCAAGGCCGGCAAGAAGAGAACCGCGTCCCGAACGCACAAGTACATCGAACCGTTCAAGTCCACGAAGCTCAAGGCCAGACATGACCGGCGCGGTGCGACCAACATTTATTGAATCGGGACGATCGGAACCAAGCACCTCTCCTTTGCCCGCAGGCCAAACGCCGCATCCTTAATCAAACGTTGGCAGTTTGTAATTCTCTTCGTCCGGAATATGAACGAAATCGCAACAAGTCATCCAAAGCGCGAATTTTGTTGCACGCAGGTTGCGACAAACTAATATTCGTAGGCGAGTCCCGACTGTGTCCTGCCGGATGCATCGGGAAAATTTTTTGCCCATTTCTAATCGCATGGCGAATACAATTTTAGTTGGAGCACAATGGGGGGACGAAGGTAAGGGCAAGATCATCGACGTGCTCACCGCGAAAGCTGACATCGTTGTTCGAAGCCAGGGTGGCAATAACGCAGGACATACTGTTTCTCACCGCGATATCAAATATATTTTGCACCTGATCCCATCAGGAATTTTGCGACCAGGCAAGGTGTGTGTGATTGGGAATGGCGTTGTTATTGATCCGATCGCATTGCTCGAAGAGATCGATGTTTTGCGTAAACAAGGTATCCGTATCGGCAAAAACTTATTGATCAGCGACTGCGCGCATTTGGTGCTCCCTTACCACCGTATGCTTGATGAGCAGCGGGAATTGCGCCAGGGACATACCCGGATTGGAACTACCAAACGCGGCATTGGCCCAGCTTACGGCGACAAAGCCGCGCGTACCGGTTTGCGCATGTCCGACCTGATGCAGCCGATTGTTTTTTCCAAAAAATTGCAGGCCAAAGTGACTGAGAACAATAGGATTCTGCAGGCGCTTGGCGCAAAGCCCGTGAGTTTTCGGGAGGTGAACGAAACCTATCTGGCGGCAGGAAAAAGGTTGGGTCCATTTGTTGATAACACGGTCGTGTATCTGCACCGGGCCATGGAACGCGGAAAAAAAATTCTTTTCGAGGGCGCTCAGGGGACATTCCTGGATATCGATCACGGCACATATCCGTATGTGACTTCTTCAAATACAACTGCCGGCGGCGCGTGCACCGGATCCGGCGTGCCTCCGCATCGAATTGACCGGGTAGTGGGTGTGATGAAGGCCTACACAACTCGTGTGGGCGAGGGGGCTTTGCCAACCGAAGATATGCAATTGGCGCAGATGTTTCACGACCTGGGGAGGGAATTTGGAGCGACCACTGGGCGTAAACGGCGCTGCGGCTGGTTCGATGCTGTGGCAACTCGGTACGCAAGAATGATCAATGGAATCGACGAACTCGCGATCACTAACCTCGACGGCCTCGACAGCGTTGATCCGATTCGGGTTTGCGTTGCTTATCGGCTAAACGGCAAACGCCTTGATGTCCCGCCCTCTGATGCGAAACAGCTCGGTAACTGTGAACCGATCTATAAAGAGGTGCGCGGATGGAATACACCCATCCATTCTGCCCGAACTTTTTCGCAGTTGCCCTCGGCAGCGAGGAAATACGTCAGATACATTTCTGAATTGACCGGCGCAAAATTGTCAATGATCAGCGTTGGCCCGGCGCGCGGTGAGACAATTATCTTGTAGTCATGTCCCGAACGTGAAGAGCGTTCCACGTCACATCGCGATTATAATGGATGGCAATGGCCGGTGGGCAAAGGCCCGCGGATTGCCACGCATCAAGGGACATGAAGCTGGTGCTCAGGCTGTTCGCGAGTGCGTAGAAGGCTGTGGCGAATTAAAAATAGAATATCTGACGCTCTACGCGTTCTCCGCTGAGAACTGGCAGCGCCCGAAGGCAGAAGTCCTCGCTTTGATGCGTCTGCTGGAGAAATTTTTGAAAGAGAAGACGCCGGAATTAATTGAAAAAAATGTGCGTCTTCAGGCCATTGGCCGGTTGACTGACCTGCCTGCCAGTTCGCAGGAACAACTTCATAAAACGATTGAGCAGACCTCTGCCAATACCGGGTTGACGCTCATTCTCGCGCTGAGTTATGGCGGTCGCCTTGAGATCATTGATGGCATCAAGAGTCTGCTTCGCGCGATTGAGCTCGGTCACATCGACAGAGCCATGATCGATGTGGAGATGTTCAGCAAACATCTTTACACCAGGTACTATCCCGATCCGGATTTACTGATTCGCACCTCGGGCGAAATGCGCCTTTCTAACTTCCTTCTTTGGCAAACTTCATATACCGAGATGTATATCACGCCTAAACTGTGGCCCGATTTCACGAAGAAAGATCTTATCGCGGCTGTAGAAGAATTTGGGCGTCGGCAACGCCGCTACGGGGCAGTGTAGCCTATGCTCGCACGACCTTTCTATTTGTTTGTTCCCGGCAACGCGGAGATCATTGAATCCCTGGATTAGAACCGGCCCTCGACACGGGGCGATCTACAAAGCTACCCTGCATTTTTGCAAACTAATATGAGATTTGAAAATCAAGTAGCGGTGGTAACCGGAGCCGGGCGGGGGATTGGACAGGCGATTGCTCTGCGACTCGCGAACGAAGGAGCGCGTGTGGCCTGCGTAAGCCGGACTGAAGCAAACGCAAAAAGCATTGTGGATCAGATCCACGCAACCCGCCCCGATGCAGCCAAGGCTTACAGTGTCGACGTCGCTGACCATGCAGCCGTGCAAAAAATCGGCGCGCAAATCCTCGGGGACTTTAACAGGGCTGATATTCTCATTAACAACGCCGGCATTACTCGTGACGTTTTAGCAATGCGCATGTCGCTCGAGGATTGGGATTCGGTGGTTAACACGAATTTGCGCGGCGCTTTTAGTTTCACCCAGTCCATCATCCGCGCGATGATCAAGCAGCGCGGCGGTCGGATCATCAACATTAGTTCCGTGATCGGTTTGATGGGGAATGCCGGGCAGGCAAATTACGCCGCCAGCAAAGCAGGCCTGATTGGACTTACCAAATCTCTGGCCCGCGAACTGGCCAGTCGCAACATCACCGTAAACGCCGTGGCGCCGGGATTTATCACCACAGATATGACGGCCGGCCTTTCGGATGAAGTGAAGAGTTCTATTCGATCAAAGATTCCGCTTGGCAAAACTGGCACGCCTGAAGATATCGCCAATGCAGTGGCGTTTCTTGCCTCTCCTGAAGCGGGTTACATCACTGGACAGGTGTTATGCGTTGATGGCGGAATTGTGATGTAGCGTTGCGCAAACCCAGTAGCGCCGTTAACTGCGCTGTATGATTGTAATTCGCGCGTTCGCCAGCAGAACATTATCGGCTGAAATACGGCATTCGTAGACTGTATTGGCGCGATCTCCAAACAGGTGATTCGCACAAACCTGTAGTGGTGACGCGATGTCATCCAGAAAAGTGACATGCAGGCGCGCGTCGCGTAGCGCTGCGAGATAACCGGGCGGCGCCGTCTCACCCGCCGCCCGGGCGCGTAGTCCGCCGTGAACTGCTGCGGCCTGAGCGCCATATTCAAAAGCGTGCACACCTGACAAACGTCCATCGCGGCGCAATGGATTTTTGGGATCGCGGTGTGTGTTCGTGACGCACGTGATCGAAGTCTCGTCCCATCGAATGACCTCATCCAGTAAACACATCGTACCAGAGTGAGGGATGAGAGTGCGTATCTCAGCCTTTTTGATTGAAACCTGGCCAACCATTTAAAGCAACGATATCCGTTAGGATGCTCGTGTCAGATCTGCTGCGCAGGTCAGCGAACACTGCTTTAGCGAGGCGTAACCTGATCCCAAAATGGATAAAAATTAAACCAATTGTACGGCGCGATGCGCGCGTAGTGCTCCAGGCGGTTCGCATAGCGTTGCATCCACATCTGGATTTCCTCCGCCCGACGATTGCGATTCACTGTGATCTCGTCGGCAAAATGTTCGAAGTAAATTTCATAAGAGTTGGCACCACGGTACAGCCCAAAAAACAAAATCACCGGACGATGTGCCATGGCGGCGAGCACGATCGGCCCGACTGGGAACGCAGCTGACCGACCAAGGAACTCGCATTGGACTATCTTATCGTTCTTTGAGACGCGGTCGCCGAGCGTGCCGACAACAAACCCCGCGTCTAAACTTTCTTTAACCATCAGCAAAGTATCTACCCGATCTGGCGGGATTACAGTGCTGGCCACCACTGGATTCAATGCATCCAGAAAACGGGTGATATTTTCGTTGTGGACTGGGTCCATCAAAACCTTCAGCGGAAATGTTCCGTGCATCACACCCAGAGTTCGCAAGACCTCGAAACTCCCCAGGTGCGAGCCTAACAAAATGCAACCCCTTCCAGTTGCCATTTGCTGGTCCAGGATTTCTTTGCCGTGGATCTTCACATCAAATCGGTCGAGTTCGCCCCGCAGCAGGTAGACGCGATCGAGAATGGTGGCAGCAAAGCAATGAAAATGTTGAAACACATTCCACCAATGTGCCGCCCGGCCCAGCAGTCGGTTGAGATATTCGTAAGAACTGCGACGAGCCGCGCCTGCAGTGGTTACATAATAAATCGCCACCGGATATAACAACAGCCGCGCCGCCGCACGCCCCATGTGTGTGGCGATCCAGGCTATCAATTGCAGCGACGCCAGTGTGCCGCGTTCCGGCAATCCGGTCCAACGCACTGTCTCGGAGGCCTTGGTTTCGAGAACTCCCGACGTCATTTGCCGGTTACGCCATTTTGTCCGCAGATTGCGCCAGTGAAAAAGTGCGGATAGATGTCGCGAATTCGCTCGATGTCTGGCGCAACTTCCGCGTGCAGAAAACCAGCGCGCATAAAAGCGCGCCGCCAATGCTCTGCAGTGAGAAATCCCGGATTAGGGCGAAAGTCTGGATCCGTCTGGACGTTTGTGAAGCTCTCAAGAATCTGAAACATCAGTTCGGGATACATGGGTTGATTGACATAGGGTCGCAGGCATTCGCCGATCACAAGGTAACCGCCAGCGGCCAGAGCGGAGCGCGCTTCATTCAAACTGAACAATAAGTCCTTGGAAATATGCATGACATTAACCGCGTATATCAGATCGAATTCGCCCGGCTTGATACCTTGAGTGCTCCACGGCAGGTCGAGATTGATCGCCCCCCATTCAAGCGCAAGATCAGGATATTGCCCTGCGAGTTTACGCTGAGCACATCGAAGGAAGTACGGATTTGGTTCGGTTATCAGATAACGCTCCACGCGCGGCAAAAGCCCGCGCTCATGGAATAAGCGCAGCAAGATTTCACTCGCACTACCCGGTCCGGCGCCGATTTCTAAAATTCGAAAAGGCCGATCATTGGGGACACGCTCTGATGCAAGGGCGGCACCGATCCAGTTATTCACCGCGTAGGTTGAATTATCATTGTGAAAGTAACTGAGCCACAGAGGTACTCCCTGTGGCCCGAACAAATTACGATCGCCGTTTTGCTCGCCGGTGGCGACGGCGGGATAAATGGTGGCGGCATGATCCAGCAGATCCAAAGTTGCTCGGTTCCCAGGGTCTATTTGAAGACCTACAGCCCGCAGATTTTCGAGATCCGGATTTGGTAATCTGTTGCGCAGACGGTAAAGGCGAGTCGCGCCGTCGCCGCGAGCCTCGACGCCATCAATTTGAATCAGACGTTCGAGAATCCAGCGTAATGCAACTTTGAAAGAGGGCTGAAACGAAAGAAGAGCGCATAGATCGTCGGTGGACTGCCATTGAGCGAGATGATCGATCACATTCAAACGGGACGCCAAATCAACAGCCAGGTCGATGCTGTACCGCTCCAACAACTCCATGCTTTGGTAGAGACGTTCGCTGAAGACCTGCGCCGGATATTCCTTGAGATATTCAGCCAGGCGTGGATCGCTTGGTTGTAGGTGGAATTTGAGAGCGTCGGGAAAAGGTGGATTCACGGAGTCACTTTTGTTCCGCAACAAACGTCGAGTTGCCCCTCAGCGATTGAATCGTCTTCGATGTGACAACAAAAGCTGATTCGAGTGACGTCAGCATTGCTAAAACTGATTGTAAATGGCTGCTCGGGGCGGAGTGGTCGCCGAAACTTGACGGTATGAACCCCGGTAAGCGTGCAGTCTTTTTGCCACTCTCTTAACGCTGAGACCACCTCATCGAGGATTACCACGCCCGGGACAAGAGGGGTATCGGGGAAATGTCCAGGCAAGCTGGGGTGATCGGCCGGAATCGTGCGGAACGCCTCGAAAGTCATGTAACCGAAGTTTTCCTCATGCCAACAGGTCCGGCAAGGGTGCCGAGTTGCAGGCTATGTGCTGACCAGGTTTTCCGCCTTTTCGCTGGCAGTATATCCCGCGCGCGCAGCCAGGCCAAACCGATCGCAATAGGCCGCAAATCGAACTGCGCTCTCGGATTCTTCCACGCCGAACTGTGCGAGATCGTACCGATGAAGTTTATGGCGATCCTTGGGTTGACTCGCCAATGTTCGGCGCATTCGCTGCTCTGTTGCCCGGGAGAAGGACCAACCGAAATGCTCATAAATTCGTCGAACCACTGTGATCGGATCGCGGCGAATGTCGACATAGTCGACGTCGCAAATGCGATGCTGTGCCAATAGACTTCGCTCTTGTAAAAACTTAGTCAGCGTCTTTGACCAGTAATCAATGGCCTCACGACAAACGGTGAGTGGATCGACTGCATCGCTAAACACGCGTCGCAGGATCGTTATCAGACTCGAGACGGAAGCCATGGCATCAAGCGGTGCGCGATGTGTCTGAACAAAGAGTGCGTCAGGGTAGACAGCCAGCAAACTTGGCAGGGCAAACATGTGCGTCGGCGCTTTGAGTACCCAGCGTTTCGCACTTTGCCGGACCTGAAGGTGTTGAAGAAACTGCCGGTGATATTCGTATGCCGGGCGCAAGTTCTGGCGAAAAAACCACTCCCGATAGGAAGGCACGTAATACATGGCATCGAATTGATCACTTAGGAATGTCGGGGCCATCAGGCTTACACACTCCTGCGGGAGTTCCGCGCCGACGGGGTGAGCGTGACGAAATGTAGGCGCGAGCCAGTTGAAACAATTACAACTGCTGATTGCCCGTTGAATTCGCCGTTTCTGATTCTCGCCAGTAGGCGGAGAGGGCGTCATGACTTCCCACGTGACCGGGACCCGATGATCGGGATCAGAGGCAAGCAAAGTGTGTAACACAGTCGTGCCACTGCGCGGCAAACCGACTATAAACAGAGGTTCACGAATCTCCTGTTGCTCGATGCTCGGGTACGTCGTCCGATCTCGTTGTATAAACAGTCGCGAACACAATATGCGTACGAGATCAGCGCGGAGAACGATTCTTCCAACCAGGTTTAGCTGGGCTTCGCGCTGGCAGGAATCGAGCAGTCGTGAGATTGCCTCGAAAAATTCGCCTCCTCCAAAGTCATCAAGACCGCAACGGCGTTTTGCCGTTTGGATCAAATCGACCGCACGAAGGGGCGTACGCGGGATCAGCGTTTTATCCAACAACGCACCACAGCCGTTGAGAAGTCGCACCGGCAGAATTGGCCTGGTCTGATCGAGGGTCGTGACGGAAGCATCCATGAAAACGGTAAGGACTGCCGTTCCTTCTGACAGATTCAGCAAGCCTTGGCTACTAAAGACTTTAAGCAATTATGATCTTCGATTACACGGAAGCAACTTTCCGCGCTGTTGCACTCTTGTCGAAACACTCCATTTTGTCTGGATGAACACGGAAAAGGCAACTTTCGGCGCAGGCTGTTTTTGGGGAGTCGAAGAAACTTTCCGCAATCTCAAGGGAGTCTTGTCTACCGCTGTCGGTTACGCAGGAGGGACAAAGGAGAATCCTACCTACGAGGATGTTTGCAGCGACAAGACAGGTCACGCGGAGGTTGTGGAAGTCGAATTCGATCCATCGCAAATCAGTTACGAAAATCTCCTGGACGTTTTTTGGTCAAATCACAATCCCACGACATTGAACAGGCAGGGCCCCGACGTGGGGACGCAGTATCGCTCGGTAATTTTTTATCATTCTCCGGAGCAAAGGTTGGCTGCGGAAGCATCCAGGGAAAAAATCAGTTCTAGTGGGCGCTTTCGCCAGAAAGTCGTAACCCAAATTGAACCTGCTCCCAGGTTCTGGCGCGCGGAAGAATATCATCAGCATTATTTGCAGAAGCGCGGCCAGTCGCACTGTGCCGTTTGAGATTACGCGCGAATGGGCCGTCAGGTAATTCGCACGACGAACTTCGTTACCGACGCGGCCAATTTTATCCTCGACCAGGCGCACGGCGCGCTGGGAGCCAGGAACGAATTTCGGATCGCGCTTTCAGGCGGAAAGACGCCGGCGCCGATTTATTCGCGGCTCGCCGCGATCGGACATGATCTGCCCTGGGAGTTGACCCGAATTACATTCGGCGACGAGCGGTGCGTCCCGCCGGATGATCCCCGGAGCAATTACAGAATGGCGCGGGAAACTCTTCTCCTGCCGGCTGCAATTCCTGAACAATCAATCCTGCGGATGCGCGGTGAGATTGATCCACAAATCGCTGCGCAGGAATATCAGGACCAGCTCGATCTCATGGCCGTACAAAGCGGGGAACCGATTTACCGGCATGACTTGGTTCTTCTTGGGCTGGGTGATGACGGACACACCGCGTCCCTGTTTCCCGGAACCGCCGCGTTGGATGAGACGACAAGGCGGGTTGTTGCAAACTTTGTTCCCAAACTGGATGCGTGGCGGTTGACCTTCACATTCCCGCTCATCAATCATGCACGAGAAGTTTGTTTTCTGGTCGGCGCCGGCAAAGACCCCGGATTGATTCAGCGCGTCTTGGAAGGAGATCCGCAGCTTCCAGCTTCACGAGTGAATCCCCCTGGCGGAAATGTGACCTGGATAATCGAAGAAACATGATGCGGCGGTTCGTTAATCCCTTCACTACATAACGAGCCGCGTTGTATTGCGACCAGATCAGTACTCTTCGCCGTCGTCTTCTTTCGGCGCCGCCACGCGATCGTCTATTGCGTAGGCATGAAGCATCACCGCAACGAGATAGAAGACAAACAGGCCCAACCCCCAACCGGCCGAAGCGAATGCCGCTAGCAACACAAAGATGCCGACCGGGATCGCGCCGAACATCCACAAAAAACCGGCAAGCTTGTGTCCTTTATAGATGTGGCCCAGCCCGGGAATAATGCTGAAGATCACCGCGATGACGTCACTCGCTTTACCCTCCGCTGTTTCACTCACGGCGCGCTTCCAATCACAGTGATCGCACTTTGTGGCATCTTTGGGCAACAAATGCCCGCAGTACGGACACGCCATTTTATCTGCAGCGTCAGCCTCAGACTGAACAGGCGGCGCGTCCGTGTACTCCACACTCATTTAAATCATTGAAAACAGGAGTGCCGAACTCGTCAAGCAAACTTGCAGTTGGCCGCAATGCTGCGGTTCTGTACAATCGGCCGCAGGATTGAAACGCGTTCTTCTTGTTTTGTTCGGATTGTCCACGCAAGTCTTAGCCGCGGGATTGCATTCTTATTCTAATCTGGTCGCGGCAGATGCTGGCGTAACAACACGGAGCGGAGTGCGCGTGACATACCTGGGCACAAACGCTTACCAGTTCGAGTTCAGCGGACATTTTCTACTGGTCGATCCCTACTTTTCGCGCGTTGATCTAATGAGCGTCGCACTGGGCTGCTCTATTCGACCAGACATGTCTCGTATTGCTGAGGGAATGCGATATCTCGCTCCGCAGGCGGACGCGATTCTGGTTACCCATGGCCATTTTGATCATCTTCTCGATGTTCCCGTTGTCATGTCGAAAACGCACGCACGCCTGATTGCTTCTGCTTCAGCCGTCGAGCTTGTGAAACGCGCAGGTGCTTTATCCGGCCATGCGGTGCGACCCGGGGACGAGCGTCATATTGGGCCGTGGAAAATTCGCGTGTTGCCGGCCACGCACGATCGGCTATTCGGTGAAGTTCCTTTCGATCGAAGCGAACCGCGCTCCGGTCCGCCACAGCGTCCGGCCGACTGGATCTGTGGAGAACCGCTGGCGTTCTTGATCCAAGTTGGTGGTGAACGCATCTACATCGATTCTGGTGGAACGCTCGCGCAATTGCCGCCACAGGAGCGCGTCGACCTTGCCATCCTGGGCGTTGCCCTGCCGGATTCACGCGCTCGACTTCGTGGCGCTATAGATCGTTTGCAGCCGCGTTTCATCTTGCCCAGCCATCAGGACAATTTTTTTCGGCCGTTGAATACTGGATATCAATTCGGAGCGTTGACAGATTTTTCGCGCGTACGAAGGGATTGTGAGCAGTCACATCGGGGTCGCTTAATTCTACTCGATTATTTTCGACCATGGACAATGCCGAAAAGGTGACGACTGGCCGCGAGCGTTACGGCCTATTGCTGACCGCACTGGCGCCGGTACTTCCGCAGATTCTCGGCAGCGCGTTTAACATTTGGTACAACGCGACCGTCATTCGGCCTTTGCTTGTTTCTCCTGATTTGAAGCAACGTTTCGTCGAAACGATCATCGTTTATAATATCGTCGCTTATCCCATCGGAATTGCCCTGTGGCTAAGACGAATCTACTCGTTCCGTGCATTGTTCCAGGGTCTCTCTCACGGCGAGTCCATGGACTCCGCTTCACTGGTGACTGCGCGGCGACGTCTTATTCATCTGCCATGGTTTGCCGCCGCAATTTGCGGTGGTGCGTGGTTTTTGTGCATTCCGGTTTTTGTTGGCTCTCTTTTACAGGTCCAAAATCCGCTCGATCCGAGATTGCTCTGGCATTTGCCGATTTCATTTTGCGTCTCGGGTTTCATTGCGGTCACTCATTCATTCTTTCTTGTCGAACTGGCGAGTTACTGGGGATTGTTTCCCGCCTTTTTTAAAGGCGAGCGCGCCGATCTAATCCCGGGCGTATTCACTCTTTCGCTGCGCGGCCGGGGAATTGTTTGGGCCATCTCTGCGTCAATCTGTCCAATTGCGTCGCTTTTATTGTTGATGTTTGCGCCCCGCTCGGCGGCAAGCAATGCAGAATGGTTCGCTGTTTTTGTAGGAGTCGTCGGCATCGCGTTTGGAATTTTCACTGCGCTAATGATGAGCTGGCTTGTTGCTAAACCGATCGATCAGCTGCGTGCTGCCGCGGATGCGGTCTCACGTGGTGAATTTTCCGTCGATCTCTCGGTGACTCGAGCGGATGAATTCGGGAGGTTACTAGGCGAATTTGCTACGATGGTTCGCGAGCTAAGAGATAAGGAGCAGTTGCGTCAGACGTTCGGCTTACATGTTGGTAGGCGTGCCGCCGAACAGATACTGGCGCATGACCCGGGGTTGAGCGGTGTCGAGGAAGAAATCACGGTCATGTTTGTCGACATGCGTTCCTGGACTGCCCGAACAAGCGCCTCTGCTCCGAGAGAAGTGGTTGAGGTGATGAATCATTTCTTTCGGGTAACAGTGCGTGTCGTCGAGGAAAACCATCGCGGACTGGTAAACAAATATCTCGGCGATGGATTCATGGCGATTTTCGGCGTTGGAGACTCACAATCTGATCATGCCAGCGATGCAGTCGCCGCGGGGCGGGAAATTTTATCCGCCGTCAGCCAATTGAATGACGAACTTGCTGCAAACGGCCGGGCGCCTATTCAAATTGGAATCGGAATTCATTCAGGACCAGCAATCGTGGGCAGCATCGGCTCACCTCAAAGACTGGAATTCACCGCCATCGGCAACACTGTGAATATCGCTTCGCGAATGCAGGGACTGACGAAAACGACGGGCAAACCGCTATTGGTAACCGCGGCAGTGCGGGATCGTTCCCGCAATTCTTTCAGGTTTGAAGAATTGCCACCGCAGGAAGTTCGCGGCATCGATGGCCGATTGTCAATTTTCGCCGTTGACTAGAACCGTAAACATGACCGCGCTTGCTGATATAGTTAAGTATACAAATGATTTTTTGCGTATTGGTGAGATAGCTGATTGGGACAACGCGCTGAACGGGCTGCAAATTGAAAACTCCGGGGATGTCACCAGGATCGGAGCAAGCGTGGACGCCTCAACACGCGTGCTGACAGAGGCGGCGAAAGAAGGGATCGACTTGCTGATCGTGCATCACGGTTTGTTCTGGCCAGGCTTGCAACCGGTGACCGGCGCGTTGCATCGGCAGTTGAAACTTGCCTTTGAAAACAACATCGCGCTTTACAGCGCACACCTGCCGCTCGACCTGCATCCTGAGGTCGGGAATAATGTGCAACTTGCAGCGAAGCTCAGGCTTACATCAGTTCAACCGTTCTTCGAAGAAAAAGGCCAGCTGATTGGAATCAAGGCCGGTGTCTCTCTCCAAAGTGCAGAACTCCATGAGAGATTAGAACGTGCGCTCGGTGTCCCGGTGAAAGGTTTCATGTTCGGTCCGAAGGAGACCAAAACGATTGCCATCATCACAGGAGGTGCCGGTTCGGAGATCTATCGGGTCGCACAGGAAGGCGTCGACACTTTCATCACGGGTGAAGCGCCGCATTGGGCCGCGGTCGCCGCGGACGAGCTCAGGATGAATCTTATGCTTGGCGGCCATTACGCCACGGAAGTTTTTGGCGTAAAAGCGCTCGCTGCACGTCTCTCCGAGCGCTTCAAGATTCATTGGACGTTCGTTGATTGCCCGACGGGAATGTGAGCCTTTCCGAAACGATGTCGCACACCGCTCAATGGTTTGGTACGTTCCTGGCTTTTTTCGCGATCATTCCGCGCGAGGCCGACGCTTCAGTTGCGGAGCCGCAAACTCAGCTGAATGGCTACAAGGCTGTTCCAGTTTACTATAGTCCGTTAAACAAAATGATGATGTCTGCCCGCATCAACGGGCAGCGGGCGAATTTGCTCGTCGACACTGGCTCCAGTCAGGTCATCGTGGACGCTGCTGCGGCTGCCTCCTTCGGTATCAGGCCGTCGCAAGGCAGCCTCGGATATGTCCGGTTCACCCGGGTGAACGGTGAACAACTGCCGGTAGGCTACGCGCCAAATCTCACAGCTGGAAACATGAGTTTCGGGAGCCTTTTTGTAGCGCTGGCAACTCCAAAGCCGTCAAATGAAAATCGAAGCCACATCGACGGCGTCCTGGGTTTGGATCTTCTCACCCGTCACAAAGCAGTGATCAATTGCCGGACGAAGCTTGTTTTTTTCAAAACCAATCAAAGACTACAAATGAACCTCAGTTCTGTCGCGGCTGCAGAAAAATTCACGAAAGTTCCGTTGCGCCGGGAGGGAAACGGCGCCTTGACTGTGCCGTGTTCTATCCGCGGTCACGGCACTCGTCTACTTGTCGATACGGGGTCATTTGTTACGATTTTCCACGAGCCGTTTGTTGAATCAGTCGGAATTTCACCGAAACCAACACGTGTTTCTGCGTATTTTGGTCGCGGTGCAGCACGTAAGCTCAGTGCAGCAGAAATCAACAATATTCAGATTGGCGATTTCAAAGCGCCGACGACGAAGTTTGGCGTCACAGCACTGCCAGGGGCGACGTTGACTCAGGGCGGCGCGTCGGTCAGGGGAATTCTCGGGATGGATACGTTGTACAACTGCAACGGCATTATCGATCTCGAGAATATGAGTCTGTTTTTAAAGTAACGGTCGGCGTACCCCGCCGATGCACTACGCCTTTTTCTTGTTTGCCTCGGGCCCGGAATAACCCAATCGCCGGGCACGAGCCGCAGCGCGCTGCGCTTCGGCCGCGCGTCCCGTCATCTGGTAAGCTTCAGCGAGATGCCACCATGCCAGTCCCGAGGATGGTAAAAGCCGGGTCGCATTTTCCAACGCGGCCACTGCGTCGCCAGTCCTGCCCTGTGTTTTATAAGCCACCCCAAGATGCTCCCAGACTGGACCGTAACGCGAATTCAAAGCTGAGCCTTTCTGCAAATATCCGATGGCGGCGCTCGTTTGATGGGTGACCAGCAGACAGTAACCGAGCTGCGACTGCACCAGATAATCTCGAGGCAACAATTTAGCAGCGCGTTGCAGGTGCGGTATCGCCTGAGGAACTCTGTTCAGGTTGATGTAGCTAAAACCGAGAACTGCGGCCAGATCGCCGTCGTTAGGGGCAAGCTGAGCCGCTTTGACCATGGCTTCGAAGGCATTGGCGACGTGACCCATCGCGTTCTCGACGATGGCTAAATCCATCCAGATATACGCGTCACGTGGCGCTAACCTGAGCGCCTTGCGAAACGCGCCCTCCGCTTCGCCATAATAGCGCAAGCGATACGCAATGTTCCCGTAGAGAAGTGTGGCAATTTCGCTACTCGGGAATTTTTCTGACAGCTTACGAGAGTACCACCGAGCTTGTGAGAGGTCCCGCAGCATTACAGACGTGATGGCGTAGGTGAGGAGCGGATCCTTGAGAGCGGGATCTTGCGGCGCAGATTGCTTAACGAGTTTTTCTGGAGGTGGAAGCTTTTTGAGCAAACGATCAACCGAGGCGTCTTCGGCAGCCATCGAAGTGCCCAGACCTAACAATAAACCCACGGAAATCTGGACCAGGGCTCCACGTAAATTCACGGCGGCGAAGTGTAGGAAGCCGAACTACAAAATCCAAGTAAGAAGATTCTTGCCTGCCTTGGCGCGAACTGTTAAGAGCCGGCTCCGTTGAAATCGCGCGCCAACAGGCCTCTGTCTCTTGTCGCTTTAGCAGTGATAATTTTCCTGCCGGGAGCGGCTGTCGCTTCGTCCTGTGTATGGAAGGTCACGGGTCCGGCTGGCAGTATCTTGTACCTCGGTGGCTCGATGCACGCTTTGCGCAGCGCTGACTATCCTTTGCCGATAGCCTACAAAACTGCCTTTGACGCGTCGTCGCATCTCGTGTTTGAAGACGATCCACAGACTTCGTCGCGTGAGGCGAAAGCTCTGCTAAAAGCAGGTACTTACGTAAAGAACGACAACCTAAGAAATCACGTGGACCCTCGCACCTATCAATACATTCGACGATTTTTCGCTCTCCTGAATGTACCGGAAACGACATTCTCGAAGTATCGGCCGTGGCTCATCAACATCATTCTTTCCTCGCCTTCAATCGAGAACTCGGAGCTGGGCGTTGAAAGCTATCTCCAACGGCGCGCCAAAGGCTCCAAGTCGATGTCCGGTTTGGAATCGCCCAAAGAGCATAATGCCTTCTTCGTGGACTTGAACGATCGCGAAGCGGAGGCGCTGCTTTTGATTTTGTTTATCAATGCCGGCCAGGCTGACACCGATGGCGGGAGCATGGTCAAGGCATGGCGTCGGGGCGATGCTGAAGCGGTCAATCAGATGCTTCGGGAGGAGTTTCGCGATTTTCCGTCCTTAGGGCGAAGGTTAATCGATGTTCGAAATCGTAATTGGCTGCCGAAAATCGAAAGCTATCTGCGGAGTGGCAAAACCTATTTCATCGTGGTTGGAGCCGCGCACATGGGCGGTCCGCAAGGTCTGCTCGCAATGCTCCGTGCGCGCGGCTATAAGATCGAACAACTTTAGAGTTGCGGCTCGTGTAACGCCGGGTGGTCTTCTTGCGGCAACCATTTCAACGACTGTGCTTTCCAGTAAACTTTTTGCTTTCGTAAATCTCTGGAGCCTGTTCTTTGTTCGCGGATGACCGCGGTTGAAGATCGGCGAGGGAGTACCCGCGCAGCAGGAATCGTAGGCGTCGCGATTCTCTCCAGCCGTCTTCTTGGATTGGTTCGCGAGATGGTCTTCGCCGGCCTTTTTGGTGCCGGCAGAAATCTCGATGCGTTCCTGATGGCGTTTCGATTGCCCAATTTGCTGCGCGATTTATTTGCGGAAGGCGCCCTGTCGACAGCATTCATCACCACGTTTTCGAAGAAAATCGCAGTCGAGGGCGATTCGTCGGCCTGGCAGCTTGCGAATAAAGTTGCCACGCTCACGGCTGTTTTCATGAGCGGAATCACGCTGCTCGGGATCGTATTCGCGCCGCAACTTGTGGACCTTCTAACGTGGGGAAGCTGGTCCCCGGACAAGACGGCCCTGACCGTTCTACTCACGCGGATCATGTGGCCATTCATGTTGCTCGTGTCGCTTGCCGCCCTGGTCATGGGCATGCTCAACGCGAAACACGTCTTTGGGCCACCGGCGATGGCATCGAGTTACTTTAACCTCGGTTCAATTATCGGAGGCGTAGCAATTGGATGGTGGCTCGATCCGAATTTTGGCCCGCGGTCGCTGATAGGATTAGCCATAGGCACGCTCATCGGAGGCGCATGGCAATTGGCAGGACAATTCCCCTCTCTTCGACGGGTCGGCTATAAGTTTCATCCTGATTTTCGATGGCGTGACGAAGGCGTCGGCACAGTCCTCGCGTTAATGGCTCCCGCGGTCATTGCTGCCAGCGCCGTGCAGGTGAATGTGCTCATCAATAGCGGATTCGCTGCGAGCTTGGGCAACGGTCCCGTGAGCTGGTTGAACATCGCCTTTCGATTGATGCAATTGCCACTGGGAATTTTTGGGGTGGCAATCGGAACAGTGACTCTGCCACTTGTATCCAAAAGCGCAGCCGTTGGAAATGTGGAGGAGTTTCGTGCAATTCTCGCTCGTGGGATAAGGCTGGCATTTTTGCTCACTATTCCATCAGCAATTGGGCTGGCGATGTTTGCCTCACCGATTATCAGCGTGATTTATCAGCATGGCCGGTTTAACGCTGAAATGACACGAGAAACCGCTGGCGCACTTGAGTATTACGCAATCGGTCTTGTTTCTTATGCGGTCTTGAAGGTCCTAACGCCTGCGTTTTACGCGATTGGGAAACGCAACACGCCGATGATCATCAGTTTCTTCGCCATTGGCGCGAATCTTTTTCTGAACTGGCTTTTTACATTTCGACTTGGCTGGGGCCATCGTGGACTGGCGTTTTCAACGAGCCTGGTTGCGACCATCAATTTCTTACTGCTGTATGCGTTGATGCGCAGCCATATCCGCAGACTCGAGACGCGGCAGTTGCTGATTGGCCTCGGAAAAATGTGTGTTGCTGGCGCAGTACTGGCATTGGTTTGCTGGGCGGCAAATCATTGGTGGCTCGGCGCCTGGTCTCAGCTCCGCTTTTTTCCAAAATTATGCGAACTGCTGATTTCCATCGCGTTTGGTGCTGCGGCATTTTTCGGTTGCGCCTATCTACTGCGTGTTCGCGAAGTTCAGGACATCGTGGATATCTTTCGGCGAAAATTGGCCCGCGCACAGTGAGGATTTGTGGCCCATCTGCAACTCGCCCTCGGAGGATGCGGCCACGATGACTTACCGCAGCGCCTGATCCAGATCTTCAATCAAGTCCTCTGCGTTTTCCAAACCGATGGATAATCGCAACAGGCCCTCCGGCGAAGTTGTTCCCGTTCCTTCGATGGATGCCCGATGCTCAATGAGACTTTCCACTCCGCCAAGACTGGTTGCGCGAGTAAAAATCTTCGTTTTCGCAGCAACTAACATTGCTGCGTCACGTCCATCCCTGACCTCGAACGACAGCATACCGCCGAACGCCGACATCTGTTTGGCGGCGATGGGATGCCCAGGATGCGCCTTCAGTCCGGGATAATGGACACGTGAAACTTTTCGGTGGTTCGAAAGAAATTCGGCGACTCTCATTGCATTTTCGGAATGCGCACGCATCCGCCACGGAAGGGTGCGCATGCCGCGGAGGATTAACCAGCAGTCGAAAGGAGAGGGGACTGCGCCGCCTTCGTATTGGATGCCGCGCAGGCGCTGAAAGAACTCGTCTTCCACCCTGGAAACGACAATTCCCCCGAGTACGTCGCAATGGCCGCCGAAATATTTTGTCGTGGAATGCAGGACAAGATCGGCGCCCAGGTCGAATGGACGCTGAAGGATGGGCGCCCACGTATTGTCACAGACGCAGATCGCACCAGCGGCGTGGACGATTTTGGCGACCGCCGCGACATCTACGATTTTTAGAAGCGGGTTAGACGGCGTCTCCATCCAGGTGAGCTTCGTCTTCGGGCGCAGCGCTTCTTGTACGGCCTGAAGATCGCTCATATCGACGAAACTGATGTCCAGGCCCCAGCGCTGAAAAATCTGCCGAAGCATTCGGGACGTTCCGTAGTACGCATCAATATGCGCAAGGACATGATCGCCGGGTGCCAGCGCCTGGAAGATCGACATGCTCGCTCCCGTCCCTGAGGCGAAAGCGGCGGCGGCTGCACCTGCTTCCAGCGCGCTGATTCCCTGTTCGAGCGCCTGACGGTTTGGATTGTTGTTGCGCGTATACATGAACCCGCGCGAATACGTGCCCTCAATGTCGCGCTCAAAGGTTGTGGAAAGATGAATCGGCAACGAAACCGCGCCCGTGGCTGGATCTACGGTGTGACCCGAGTGGACAGCTAAAGTCTCAATTTTCATCGTTATTTGCTATTTGAAACGCACGCTACGAGTTGCAAATGCCGTTGTCGACCTTATGGTGTTGCGGCTTTCAGGGTTGACTCACGAACGCGTTCGGAGTTGACGGCTTCAACCGCCCAGCGCAAATAGCAACTGCATTTGGCTGCCGCCTGGCCCAGAGTGCGACTTAATCCCATGACTATTTACGACGACGACGTATTCCGAATGGCATGTGACCAGTTCCAGGTCATCGCCGATTACCTCAACATCGATAAGAATGATCGTGAACGATTAATGTACCCGAAGCGGGCCGTTGCGGTGACGCTGCCAGTGCACATGGATGATGGCAGCACCCGGACCTTTCAGGGTTATCGCGTTCAGCATCATTTAACGCTCGGTCCAACCAAGGGCGGCACTCGTTTCGCGCCATCCTTGTCCATGGGCGAAACCGCAGCGCTGGCAATGTGGATGAGCTGGAAATGCGCGCTTTCGAATTTGCCGTACGGCGGAGCCAAAGGTGGGGTTGCAGTGGATCCAACCAAACTCTCGCGCACTGAATTGGAAGCGGTTTCGCGTCGTTACATGCAAGAGATGATCCCGTTTGTCGGACCACACACGGACGTCATGGGTCCGGACATGGGTACGAATGAACAGGTCATGGCCTGGTTCATGGATACCTATTCAGTCCACCAGGGCCATTCCGTAAGCGAGATCGTCACAGGGAAGCCGGTTGCCATAGGTGGAACGGAAGGACGCAGAGAATCGACCGGGCGCGGCGTCGTCTATCTGATTGAGCGCGCCATGAACATGCTGAAGATGGATCCCGAAAAATGCACGGCAATTGTTCAGGGGTTCGGCAACGTCGGATCCGTGGCCGCGCTTTCACTTGCCTATAAGAGCGGCGTCAAAGTGGTTGGAATCAGCGACGCATACGCGGCCCTTTATAATCCGAAGGGAATCGATATCAAAGCCGCCGAACAACACGTGTTAAAGAAAGGAAACTTGCGAGCATTCGCCGAGGCCGATCACATCGATCCCAACGAACTTCTGATACTGCCATGCGACATTCTGGTGCCGGCCGCGGTCGACCGGGTAATTACCGGCAAGAACGCTCCCAAACTCAAATGTCGTGTTCTCGCCGAAGCGGCGAACGGACCCACAACCCCGGAGGCCGACCTGATCCTCGAGAAGCGCTGGGATGAAATTTTCGTGATCCCGGACATTCTATGTAACGCGGGCGGCGTAATCGTTTCCTACTTTGAGTGGGTGCAGGGTTTGCAATCGTATCTCTGGACGGAAATCGAGGTCACCGACAAACTTTTCCGGATTTTGGAACACTCCTTTGCGCAGGTAATCAGACGAGCGAAGGCGCATAAGATTTCTCATCGCACAGCGGCGATGGCTATCGGTGTCGAACGCGTGTTAAAAGCGAAACAAGTGCGCGGCTTGTTTCCGTGAGTCTTTTGTTGTAGCCCGCAAATGTTGGGAAGGTGAGCTGTCGGTCGCGGAATGGCCCACGCGATGGCGAAAGCCACGACTCGGATCTGCGGGGTGAGCGAATATAATGAAGGTTTCACATACCGAAGAAGACCTCGAAGGAAGATATTTCGATGTTCTCACTGACGAAGAGACTGGGCTGCGAATCATCGTTTCGCGCCTGGGCGCCGAGTTAATCAGTCTTGCGCGAGTAAACGAGAAAGGCCACTGGCGCGGATTTCTTTATCGCGACGACGAGATTTCAACTCCCTCACACGGCTGGGCGAATCATGCAACGGTTATGGGTTATTATCTCCATCGGCTCAAAGACGGGCATAGCTTTTACAGAGGTCACGAGATCAAAGGCGGTACCCACGGTTTCCTTCGCTCCAAGACGTGGCATTTCATTGGAGCTTCCACCCACGGAACTGGTGGGTCGATTAAATACCGTATCACGCCCGATGATTTCTCAGCGCCCGAATACCCGCTCAAAGTCGAGGTAAATCTGACCTACGCTATTGAGGCGAATAAAGTTCATGTGCGTTTCGAGTTCCGAAACCACGAACCTGAATTGACTGCGCATGTTTCGTTCGGGTTACATCCCGGATTCGCAGCCAGTTCGTTTGAAAGCTTTCATCTGCAAATGCCCAGAGGCCTTTATCGCCGTTGGTTATCGCCTGGAAATTTTCTTTCGGGACAGACGCGTGACATCGAGTTCGCTGGTGGAGAGATGCCTTTCCCGAGGGCGGAATTGCCCGGCTCCATTATTTTGGAACTTGTGGACGTGCCACGGCGTCAATTCTCTTATGTCGATCCGCCCAGCGGCAGATGGGTAACTCTCGATCTGACTGACGTGCCGTATCTTACACTCTGGTCCGACGGCGGACCCTTCCTCTGCATCGAACCTTGCTGGGGCCTCACCGACAATCACGAACAGCGTGCCTTCGAAGATAAGGAAGGTATTCAAACCATCGCGCCGGGCGGCGTAATTCGCGCGTCGTTCAGCATGTGCCCGGAACTCGCCTTGTGTGATTAGCTTGGTAAATTCACGACTGATGACGGACCGGAGATTCGTGATTTGAGAGTAGTAACTCGTGAGTGAATCACCACGCAACGATTCAATGAAACACCGAACTTGATGCCACCCGCTTCACTCCGCGCTTTGATGGCGCGCTCCATTGATTACGCGGGGATGTTCCCGCCCTGCACTCTGCCCCTCCATCCGGCGATCAAAAATCAGGCTGATTACGTACGCTCTGCAGATGCTTGGATGCTCGGCGCTTTTGTGCTTTCTACCGAGCAATTCAACGCGACTCGAGAACTGCTTTCCGAATTCGACGCTCAACATCCGCTTCGCGTTGCCGCACTTGGACGGAGGACTGCAACCGTCGACGCTTTTCTTGAAGCGGTAGACGCCGCAAATGCAGCCATTCGCGCGCTTGCGCAACACAACGTCGATCTCATTTCAATCAGTCATCTCGAGATGCTTTTGCCCAACGATGTCGATATTGCCGTTCTCAATGAGGCCCGGTCGATTCTCGGTGATTTATTCGTTTTCTGGGAAGCCCCTCCGGAACGCGCCGAGCAAACCATTGCGCTGCTTGCGCAATTTAACTCCAACGCAGGCTCGGCCACTTTTGGTTATAAACTTCGCACCGGCGGCGTGACCGCAGACGCATTTCCAACGTCCATGCAGATCGCCAGGGCGCTGGCGATGCCGGCTACCCACCAACTGCCTCTCAAGTTCACAGCCGGCCTTCATCATCCAATCCGGCAGTACCGCTCGGAAGTTGAAACCAAGATGCACGGTTTCCTGAACGTGCTCGGAGCGGCAGCGCTCTCGGCGGAGCATCAGTGGGATGCGGACCAAACCGCCATCATGCTCGAGGACGAAAATGCGAAGTCTTTTTCGTTCACCGATGATGGGTTTTCATGGCGTGAATGGCGAATCGAAACTGCACGCCTGGAGTATCGTCGACGATTCATCGTTTCGTTCGGCAGTTGCAGCTTTGACGAACCGCGTGACGATTTGCGTGCATTGAATTTGCTGTAGGGTAGAGGAAGCGCTGCCCTGTCCGGACGGTTCGAGCCGGGCTGATTACGGCGGGGCGTTTTAGCACTATGTCACTTCAATCATTTATCGACGTTTCGCCTGATTCGCATTTTCCTATTCAGAATCTTCCGTTTGGCGTTTTTCAACCAAAAGGCGGCAAACCACGCCCGGGAGTAGCCATTGGAGATTTGGTAGTTGATCTTTCCGCTCTCGAAGAACTTGGGCATTTCCGTTCGCCGGAGTTTCAGGGACGGAAACCTTTCTCAGAGGATTCGCTGAATGCCTTCCTCGCCCTTGGTCGTCCGGCGTGGCGCAAGGCGCGTTCGGTCCTTCAACGCCTTCTCTCGTCCAAAACACCGATTCTACGTGACAACCCGCGGCTGCGAACTCGGGTGTTTCATGCACAGAAGAATGTGACCATGAAGTTGCCCGTGCGTATTGCGAACTACACTGATTTTTACTCGTCCTACCACCATGCACACAACGTGGGCACGATGTTACGCGGACCGGAAAATGCGCTGATGCCAAATTGGAAATGGTTGCCGGTCGCTTATCACGGGCGCGCCAGTTCCGTCGTGATCACCGGTACCGATGTGCGCAGACCAAGCGGTCAGGTCAAGCCGCCGGATGCTTCGGCTCCGACTTTTGGTCCGACCAAGAGCCTCGATTACGAACTGGAAATGGCGTTTCTCATTGGGCCGGGGAATTCGTTAGGTAAGCCGGTGCCGATTGAGCGGGCGGCCGATCACATTTTCGGGCTGCTTTTAATGAACGATTGGAGCGCGCGCGACATTCAGGCGTGGGAATACCAGCCTCTGGGTCCATTCCTGGCGAAAAACTTCTGCACCAGTATTTCACCATGGGTCGTGACCCTGGACGCACTCGAGCCGTTTAGGCAACCGCTGCCGAAGCAGGATCCGGAACCGATGCCATATTTGCGAGCGAAAGATGATTTCACTTACGATATCCACCTCGAAGCATCGCTTCGAACCGCGACATTGACTTCTCCGCACGTTATTACAAAGACGAATTTTAAAAATTTGTACTGGAGCATTAGCCAGCAACTCGCGCATCACACGATCGGCGGTTGTAACCTGCAGCCTGGCGATCTTCTCGCCAGCGGAACGATTAGCGGATCCACTGATGTATCACGCGGATGCATGTTGGAATTAACGTGGCGCGGCGCGAATCCGTTAAAGCTGCCGAACGGCGAGACGCGCAAATGGCTGGAAAATCAGGACACACTAACGATTACCGGCTGGTGTCAGGGTGACGGTTATCGCGTCGGTTTCGGCGAAGTGAGCGGAAAGATTATCGGAAGCGAAAAGTGAACAGCTGCCGGAACGGGCGCCCTTCGACTATTCTCTTTGCGCGATGGGTCTCCTGGATCGGGCACCCGCTGATTTTTATTACCCTTTCGGTCGCGACGATCGTCATTCTGCGGGCAGCTAATCGCACCGGCCTGGCAGTTTTCCTGACTCTGGTGGTTACTGTGATTTTGCCGATGGCGCTGTTGCTGTTTTGCGGAACCCGGTCAGGTCGTTGGAGTGATCCTGACATTTCGGTTCGTGCCGAGCGCGCCCGGTTCTATCCACGGGCGATTCCAATTTCCGCAGCGGCACTGATTGCTCTATGGCTATTGCGGGCTCCGGCTTTTGCGCTGCGCGGAGCGTTGGTCACGCTACTTCTGCTCGCTGCCGCTGCGTTGATCAATTTCCGGATCAAGTTGTCGTTACACGCGCTCTTTGATTTCTACAGCGCAGTCGTTCTGTTCGTGGTCAATCCCATTGCCGGCGCGGTCGCGTTCGCCCTCGCCTTTCTTGTGTTCTGGTCGCGCCTTTATTTAAAACGCCACGACGTTCTGGAAATGGTCGTGGGAACATCCCTGGGTTTGGTCGGTGGACTGGTCACCGCCTGGTAGGGAAAGGGCAAGGAGTCGACGCCGCGCCCCGAATCCGTTAGTACCGCCGCACAACGTAATGGCCGTGAACCCAAACCTGGCGACCATGTCGCCACGCCCAATGTCCTGGTCTCCAGACGTAGTATGCGCCGCCGTACCAATATCCCGGACCACGAACATAGTACGGACGATCGCCGACTGCGATGGAAACCGAAGTCGATGTGCCGTAATAAGGTCCATAGCCCGGATATCCACTGTAATACCCTTCGCATCCGGCCACCCCAACCAATGCGCAAATCAAAGCGATCCCAAGAATCATCCGTTTTACCTTCATACAGTAGTATTCGGTTTTGACGGAGTTTTACGCGCCTGTATCTGCTCTCGACTACACCACGCCTTGGTCGAGCATTGCGTCAGCGACTTTCACGAACCCGGCGATGTTCGCGCCGACCACGAGGTTGCCTCGGTGCCCGTACTCCTCCGCGGTTTCCCACGCGTTCTTATGGATCGTGAACATGATGTGGCGCAAACGCGAATCAACTTCTTCGCGCGGCCACGGTAGACGCATCGAATTTTGGCTCATCTCCAAACCTGAAGTCGCCACGCCACCCGCATTGGCCGCTTTGCCCGGACCAAACAGAATTTTCTTGGCCAGAAAGAGATCTACGCCTGCCGGAACGGTTGGCATGTTCGCCGCTTCGGAAACGAGATAGCAACCGTTCTCAATCATTTTCTTTGCATCTTCATTAGTAATCTCGTTCTGTGTAGCACAAGGAAACGCGCAATCGCATTTAATCCTCCACGGACGTTGCCCAGCCACATATTTTGAGCCGCGAAATTTCTTGGCGTACTCGCTGATCCGCCCGCGTCGCACGTTTTTGATGCTTTGAATAAAAGCGAGTTTTTCGCCGGTGATTCCGTTCTTATCGTAAATGAAGCCGCTCGAATCAGACATAGTCACGGCCTTCGCTCCGCATTCGATCAATTTTTCGACAGTGAACTGAGCGGCATTACCTGAGCCGGAAACGGTACAAATTTTTCCTTCAATTTCCTGGTTACGCGTTTTGAGCATCTCCTGAGCGAAATAAACCGCGCCGTAACCGGTTGCTTCGGGCCGCATGAGCGACCCGCCCCAATTAAGGGCTTTGCCAGTCAACACTCCGGTGAACTCATTTGCCACCCGTTTGTATTGACCAAAAAGATATCCGATCTCTCGCCCGCCTACGCCAATATCTCCGGCTGGCACATCCGTATTTGCGCCAACGTGTCGGAACAGTTCGGTCATGAACGACTGACAAAAGCGCATCACTTCTCTGTCGGACTTTCCTTTGGGATCGAAATCCGAGCCGCCCTTGCCACCACCCATTGGCAAGCCAGTGAGTGAGTTCTTAAAGACCTGTTCGAAGGCGAGGAACTTGATAATGCTGGCGCATACGGTCGGATGAAAACGAAGACCGCCTTTGTACGGGCCGAGCGCGCTGTTCATCTGCACCCGGAATCCGCGATTCACTTGAATCTCGCCTCTATCATTAACCCACGGCACACGGAAATGGATCACACGCTCCGGCTCCACCAGACGTTCAAGAATTTTTCCGTCTCGGTACTTCTTGTTTCGCTGGATGACCGGACGAATCGATTCCAGCACTTCGGTGACAGCCTGAAGGAACTCAGGCTCATTAGGATTTCGCTTGTTTACGATTTCGAGAACTTGCTGCACCAGGCCCATAAGGGTGCTATTTCTGCAGGTTATTCGTCTCGCAGGCAAACAAAAAGAATGGCCTGCGCGATGCAGGGTTCGAACCTGCGACTTCTTGCGTGTGAAGCATACTCAAAGGGTTCGCGATCATGCGTGAAAATGCGTTATCATGCTGAATAATCGTACATTGCAAAGCGACGAGTTTTGACGACTTTGCACGATCACGCACCAAAACGAAAATTTTTTGTCGAGAATTGTCGAGAAAAATTCGATATGTGAGTGACATCGTGGAAGAGCAACACAAAGCAATGAACAAAACAACGAAGAGAGCAATACTGAAAACAAAGCTCGTGCTGGCATTCATACTGTGGCTGCTGTTTGGAGTCATATTTGTCAGCGCAATTGGATCAATGCTGAGATCAGTGCTGGGATTAGTGCTGAACCCCTCTTGGAACTCCCTATTTTACTACTTATTCGCTACGGCAGTAGCAATCTTCAGCGGGTTTGTAATCTACTTCGGATGGCGAGACTTAAAGGCAGCAGTGAAACAAATCAGCGAATTGTAAACCGCTGAAAACATGATGGGCGATTTCGCACTCATGCGTGAATCTGCGCTAGTGTGCTCAACATACGCGCGTTGAGACGGCAGCCAAATCTGACGACTGCGCAGATTTGCGCAAATAAACGAAGAAAGTTTGTCGAGAAATTTCAAAAAGACAGACGATGCTCGAAGTGATCAAAACAGTCTGGCAACGCATCAGGAAACGAAACGCCCCCACCTTGGACGAGTTACGCGGTATGGTTGTTACCGTCCCGCCGTAGTAGCCCGCCTCGCCATACGCGTCCCTGAGCGCAGGAAACATGCGCCACAAAATGACTCCCACTGCCAAGTAGAAAGGCAACGCCAGCCAGAGCGTCGGCATCATGCCGTGTCGAGCTTTCGCTGAGCAGCAAGATTTCGTTGCGATTGCGAGACTTCATGGTCACGCAACAGATCAATGTAAGGCGTCGTCCAGTCTGGGCCATAGACCTCGTCGACAAGCTGCAGATGTTCCGTTGAAATGCTCGCTTTGATCTCGTCGAGGTAAGCGAGAAATTCGTCGGCTTTCCGCAGAGAGAAGAAGCTGGCGCGACACTCCCTGAATTCGTCGCGCAGCTCGCGGTCAGTCATCAAATGGGCTACCTCATTATCGAGGAACATTGCATCGCAGAATGCGGAATACATCGCGACCGCGTCGATGTCGTTATACATGCCTGAGCGCGGGAATTTTTTGCGCCCATGACGAATTTGTCGTGCGATTGTTGCCCAGAAAAGCGCTTCGATCCGCGCCCCTGAAACTCCGTGGAGATACTCCGACGCGAAGAAGATTCGAATCGCAATTATTCGCTCGCGCATATCGGGATAAGTTGATTCCGCATCGCCCAACATCCGTGACACGAGAGATGAAGCGGGCGGTGCAAATACAACATTGTCATCGATGGCCGCTTCGCCTCGCGCGGCTGCCTCGAAACGTTCGAGATAGCGTTTGTGCTCCCCTAAGATTCCAAGACCGACACCTGCGAGTTCGTCTCCGAACGTTTGTTTGAAATCAAAATTCTGCTCATTCGCCCAGCGTTCGCACTTTTCATCCAAATATCGCGTGACCAGCTCGCTCCTCTGTTTTAACGCATCAACGAAGCCATCCATCGTGTAGTTGACGTCGATTCTGTAACGGTCTTGCCAGACGTCGGGATTTTTAGTCAGCGCAAAGCGGCGGTCGACGTCAGCCTGACATGGCTCACCTTTCAGCCAGCACCTGAATGCTCGCGCAATTTGAGCGTGCAGGATCGTTACCGGCGCTTGGAAGCTGATCCCATGCGAGAACAAACGAAACACTGCCCGAAATTTCTCGTAACGCGGATCGACCGCAGACTCGTGATCTTGAATCGGTGACTCGGGACAAACGATCAGTTGCAGCTTTGAGAGGTGATCGAGTTTTTCGAACAGCGCTTTATAGAACGCGGGTCGGTCTGTGGTCGCAGGCGCCTCGAGTTCCTTCATCATGTTACTGATGACGAACTGATCCAAGTAGATGATCCGTTTCTTGATTGCTGGTAACGGCAGACTCTGATCAAAGGGGCATTTGATGCATCGGCGCACGTAGTGGCGGTCGCATATCATCAAGACTCCAAATGTTTTTTCGGTGCCGCACTTGGGACAGGTTCCGAACGGGCCTTGCACAGCCCACGTAGATTTTAACGGGTTCAGCGCATCGGGATCCACACCGGGCCTTACGTTGCAGCGGCATGCGATGGCGTCAAACGGCAACCAAGATGCGCATCACCAAAGCGCAAATCCCGACTTGCCAACACGACGAGCAGCGCTCAGCCTTTGCCCTCGATGGACCTCCAGCGTTTCGTTTCGCAGGCGGTTGCCGCTGTGATCGTTTGCGTATTTGCGTGCAATTCGCCAGCAGACACGCCACAGATTCGCATCGCTCTCGCAGTTACGGGAAAGAATGGTGACGACGCTCGAATGGTCAGCGCGCTATCGCACGAATTCCGCAAGCTGGACGGCGTTTCAGTCACTGAGGCGCAACCGATGCTCAAAATCTACTGCATTATTATGCACGAGATATTTGAACTCCGCAAGGGCGGCGAACTGCCGATTGGATACTCCGCCTCGGTTGTGGTTACGACCGTTGACGGTCAGTTCGTTAATCATGTTCTGCTGTCGGACGCAAAAATTGACGAACTCGCACACGACATAGCCGTCGACATCGACGGGTCAGTAATCGAAAAAATTCGTCGCAGCGCACAGCCGTCGAGTTCCCCATGAATTTCCGCGACCCGAGCAGCATGGCGCGACGAAGATGAATTGCGTAGTCAGAAAGAGCAGAAAGAAAAGACAAATGAAAGCAACGATTGAAATATTTTCTGCAATGATATTGCTGGCGTCAGCGCCACTGCTCAATGCACAAAGCGTCAACGTCGTAACCAATGAGGCGCTGGCGATCTACGGGCCGCGACCCGCAGTATCCGTTTGAAGCGCGATATGTCGGGATCGGTGGCTCAGGCGTCGCTGTTGTAAGCGTCGATCCTAGCACTGGACTCGTCGTATCAGTTGCCATGTCGAAAAGCACAGGCAACGCGATCTTGGACAACGCGTCGCTCGCTGCGTTTCGTCGGTGGCGATTCGCTCCTGGCCGCCCCGTGTCGAAGGTGCACATACCGGTCAACTTCGTCGCAGAGCCGATGAGCAACGAAATGAAAAAACAACATGCTCAAAAATTACGAGACGCGGCTGCTCGCTCAGGGCATTAGTGGGGGCCTACTCGCAGCTCGAGCAGCTGAAAAACGTACGGGGGTGCGGTTTTGTTTTACGAAAGTCTACCGCCGTAGACGTTCGAACAGCGACTGAAAAACTCACGCGCGTGCGCTTTCTACTGAAAAGGAAAAGAGGCGTTTCCTGTTGCGATCTCTGGCTTGTCAACGACTCGACCGGGCGTCGATCGTCGCATCATCAACTGGCAACTTTTGCTATTGCCTTCTATTCGCCCAGCGACCAAGATCGACGGGTCGCGCCATGCCTGACGACAAAAAAAGCGTTTATGAAACTCTTCGGGGAATGTTTAACGAATTCATTCTTTCAATCGCCTCGTTTTGCAAGGGTATAGCTATTGCTCTGTTCTTTGCTTGGGTTGTTAGTTGGGTTCCTTTTATCGCCAGCCTAATGAGATTCGGGGAAAACACCTATGCGGTGAAAACAATAATGATTGCCGGGGATATTTCCTCAGTGGTCTATGCTATCATCTCATTCGTCAAAGATTTAATAATACTATTTCGAAAGTGAGAGAGCGAAGCTTAACTGAACTAAATTGATGAATGTCTCAACGAGAACTCGAACAGAATTTATAAGAGCATGGGTAGTTGCAGAGTTGGTCGAAATTGGCATTCGAGTTTTGACCGGGGTTATTGTCTTCGCTGTCAGCGCCGTGGTAGTTATCTTACTGGGGTACATCGGATTGAATCTTTCACAGAAGATTCAAATCGCGCTCATAGTAACGCTTTCAGCAGTGTTATTCTGGATCGTAACGGGTCGATTCAGCAAACGCGACTCATCTTTCTGGCGCCATGCGGCAAGGGGATGAATTAAAGTGCCAGTGAGTTTTCCGTCACACTGATTCAGCGCGATTCGAGTCAGTGCGAGAACACATATCGCGCGAACGCTTTGCTCGCTGCCCTTGCGCTGAACATCCCGAGCGCGTCATCAGAGTTGAAGATTCATCACGGCGGCACCATCGCCGTTTAAGAGCGTCGCGATACAATTCAAATGGGCAAGTGTGCAAAAAGTGCGCAGTCGCGCACTTTTCAAGCGTGCAGCACACATCGTCTCGACATCTCGTCAGCGCTGAAAATTTCGATCTCGCGAGCATGCTCTTTCGCTTTCGCGCTCTTTGTCGCTGCAGTCGTCTTGTCGGGAAGGTAGCTGACCCGTCTCGCGTAGTTGAAGAATTGCAACCCGTTTGTTTTCGGCGACCGATGACTCGAGTCAATTCACGAGTGGTGCGCGATGCAGGGTTCGAACCTGCGACTTCTTGCGTGTGAAGCAAGCGCTCTACCACTGAGCTAATCGCGCGTGTTTCAGAGGCGGACAAAATAAGACGCGCGCGCAGCAGCGCAAGCGAGGCGAGAGAATTGTAGGGCAGCCGTTTCGGCTGCCACACCAGAATTCCGTCAAGCGAAGCGCTTGCCCTGCAACAAATGCCATTTTATCTAGGAGAATGTCAGAACATAAGATTACTCTCACTTGGAAACGCGGTGATACGCCGTTCGAGTATCAGAAATATACCCGCGACCACACTTGGAAATTTGACAGTGGTCATGAAATGCAGGCATCAGCCAATCCGACTTATTTGGGCAATCCAAAGCTCGTCGACCCCGAAGAGGCATTTGTGGCTTCCATCTCGAGTTGCCACATGCTGACTTTCCTTGCTATCGCTGCAAAAAAGAAGTTCATCCTCGACGAGTACACTGACGATGCAGTTGGTCACATGGAGAAAAATGCGGAAGGCAGGCTGGCCATCACGCGTGTAACTCTGAATCAGCGATTGAAATTTTCGGGTGACAAGCAGCCCACAACAGAAGAGCTCAAAGAGATGAATCATGCCGCGCACGAGCAATGCTTCATTGCGAATTCGGTGAAGACTGAAGTCTCGGTCGAAACGCAGTCGTAAGTAATTGCGATCTCGTCTTTCGTCTGGTGTCAAGTCGAGCGGAGTCGAGACATCTCTGGATATTTCTGGAACCTTGAGAGCTTCCGCGACTGCGCTCAGAATGACAGAGAGTTGTGATAATCTGTTTTATAAGAGATGAGTACGTCGCCTGACGCACAGCGCATGGAAAAAATAGTCAGCCTGTGCAAACGGCGTGGTTTCATTTTCCAGTCGAGCGAAATTTATGGCGGACTGAACGGTGCCTGGGATTACGGGCCACTCGGCGTCGAATTAAAACGAAACCTCAAAAACTACTGGTGGCAGGTCACGGTGCATGAGCGGGACGACATCGTTGGAATGGACGGCTCGATTCTAACCCATCCGGCCGTGTTGCAGGCGTCCGGTCATGTCGAAGGATTTTCTGATCCGATGATCGATTGCCGGACTTGCAAAGCCCACCTGCGGACAGACCAGCTTGTCGAGAAGAAAGGCGTTAAACAGTGTCCAAACTGCGGCGGAAAGGATTTGACTGAGGCGCGACAGTTCAACCTGATGTTTGAGACGCATGTAGGCGCTGCAGCGGACGAAAGTTCCATTGCCTACCTGCGCCCCGAAACGGCGCAATCGATCTTCGTTCAGTTTAAAAACATCCTGGAAGTGTCGCGTAAGAAATTGCCGTTTGGCATCGCGCAGATTGGCAAAGCGTTTCGTAATGAAATTAACCCGCGTAATTTTACGTTTCGCTCGCGTGAGTTCGAGCAAATGGAGCTGGAATACTTTTGTCGTGCGGAGCAGGGGATGGAATTGCTGGAGTATTGGAAGGAAGAACGGCTAAAATTTTACGAAAACATTGGGATTCCACGCAGTAAGCTTCATGTATTGACAGTTCCGGAAGAGGAGCGCGCTTTTTACTCAAAAGGAACATACGACATCGAATACGAGTTTCCGTTCGGGCGCCAGGAGCTCGAAGGTGTCGCTTATCGGACCGATTACGATTTATCGCAGCACCAGAAAAAAAGCGGAAAACCCCTGGAGTACTTTGATGAGGAAACAAGACAGCGATTTGTGCCGCATGTTGTCGAGCCCAGCGCGGGTGTCGATCGCACCGTGCTGGCGCTGATCTGCGAAGCGTATTCGGAAGACCAGGCGCCCGACGAAAAAGGAAAAATGGAAGCGCGCATCGTGCTTCGTTTTCATCCGCGAATGGCTCCGGTGAAGTGCGGCGTATTCCCGCTGCTCAAGAACAATCCACAGCTCGTCGCGAAAGCGAAAGAAATCGTGGCACTTTTGCGACCGGAGATGACGGTATTCTACGATGAGACCGGCGCCATCGGGCGCCGTTATCGACGCCAGGACGAAATTGGCACCCCGTTTGGCGTGACTGTCGATTTTGAGACCCTGGGAGAAAGGGATGCAGCACTGCGCGACACGGTCACTTTACGCGATCGCGACTCAATGAAGCAGGAACGCGTGGCGATTCCAGATCTTTTGAGAATTCTGCGCCACCGAATCCGCTGATGGATCTCGCGCAATTTCGCGAATACTGCCTGAGCAAACCTGGCGCGACTGAGAACACGCCGTTCGGCCCTGATGTTCTCGTGTTCAAAATAGGCGGCAAGATGTTTGCACTGGCCGCGCTCGATGAAATGCCGACCAGAGTGAACTTAAAATGCGATCCGGACCTCGCGCTCGAGCTCCGCGACCGATACGAGCAAGTCACGCCAGGTTATCACATGAACAAAAAACACTGGAATACGGTCGAGATTGAAAACGGCGTTCCAGATAGTGAGGTGCGAAAGATGATTGATCATTCATATGATCTGGTGACGCGAAGTTTGCCGAAACCTACGGCAACGGCTGCAGGGCGGGCTCGCCGAAGTGCAGTTGCAACGCGTCGCGAGCGACGTTGAGGAAATTGTCAGCCGCGTCTGTGAGCGCAACCTGTAGCTCGCCTCGATTTGACGATGCCGCGCGAAGCGATCTTTGATCCAGTGTTTCTTCTACCGCTTTCGCGCAATTTTGTGCCGAATCGACGAGCATGACCTGACGCTTCACTGCCCGGGCAATCGCATTTGTGAGTAGAGGATAGTGAGTACAACCGAGAACCAGTGTGTCGATGCCATCAGCAAGCATCGGTTCGAGATAGCGCATGATCATCTGGTCCGTCACGTCGTCGTTGAGCAGTCCTTCTTCGATTAACGGAACGAGCAGCGGACACGCGCGACTGCTTACGCGCACGTTGTCATCCGCCGCGCGCAACGCCTTTTCGTACGAGCCGCTACGAATCGTCGCGCGGGTTCCAATCACGCCAACGTGCCGATTCCTTGTCACCTGCAATGCAGCTCGCGCTCCCGGCTCGATCACTCCAATTACGGGCACGGAATATTTTTGCATCAACAACGGCAGTGCGACTGATGAAACCGTGTTGCACGCTACGACCAGTGCTTTTGCGTCTTTTCCCATCAACATTCCCGCCAATTCGATCGCATACCGCTGGACAGTTTCCGGGCTTTTTGGCCCGTACGGGACCCGCGCTGTGTCGCCAAGGTAAAAGATATTTTCGTTCGGCAGCAAATTGCGCAACGCTTTCACGACGGTAAGGCCGCCGATACCGGAATCGAAAACTCCAATTGGCCGTGCGTCACTCATGCAGCGGGAAGGTTGGGGGCAAGCCCATTGCGATGCAAGCATATGGTAGGGCAGCGGGACGCGAGCCGCCGCTCATTTGCAAACGCGCTCCGGCTTTGGATGATTGATCGCAATGGCTGAGCTTCCCAAAAGATACGATCCAAAGGCCGTTGAACCGAAATGGTATCAGCGCTGGATTGATAATCGCGATTTCGTGGCGAACGCGAATTCGGCGAAGCCGGCGTTTTCCATCGTGATGCCGCCGCCGAATATCACCGGCGTGCTTACGCTTGGTCACGTGCTCAATGATTCCATCCAGGACATCCTGGCTCGGCGCGCCCGAATGCAGGGCTTTGAAGTGCTTTGGCTGCCGGGCGTGGATCATGCGGGTATCGGGACACAAACAGCAGTAGAGAAACATTTGCGCCGAACGGAAAATAAAACGCGGCACGATCTTGGGAGAGAAGAATTTCTTCGACGCGTGCTGGAATGGCAGGACAAACACGGCGGCATCATCATCGAACAGCTCAAACGGCTGGGCTGTTCGTGCGATTGGTCGCGCCAACGCTATACGCTCGACGACGCGTACGTCGCTGCGGTCCAAAATGTCTTTGTAGATCTTTATCGCAAGGGACTGATCTATCGAGGACGACGAATGATCAATTGGGATCCTGCTGCGCAGACCGCAGTGTCGGATGAAGAGGTGATTTCCAAGCCGCAGAAGGGAAATCTCTATTTTGTTCGGTACGAAATCGTGGAAGAGCCCGGTCGCTTTTTGGAAATCGCGACAACCCGGCCAGAAACAATCATGGCCGACACGGCCATGGCTTTTCACCCGCATGACGAGCGATACGCGAATTTACTGGGCAAACACGCCTGGCGTCCTCTGGCGCGTGAAAAAATTCCGATCATTGCGGACCAGGCAATCGATCCCGAATTCGGCACTGGTGTTTTGAAAGTCACCCCTGCGCATGACACGCTGGATTTTGAAATTGGGCAACGCCATGGGCTGCCGATTGTTGACGTGCTGGATCCGGACGGTCGCATCAATTGTCCCGCCGTTCCGGAGTTGCATGGTCTCGATCGATTCAAAGCCCGGGAAAAGGCCGGGCAACTGCTGCAGGCAACCGGAGCGCTCGCAAAGATTGAGCCGTACGAAAACAATGTGGGCTTTAGCGACCGAAGCGATGTACCGATCGAGCCGCGTCTGAGCGAGCAATGGTTTCTGCGCTATCCAAAAACAAAAGAGGCATTGGCTGTAGTGCGGGATCACCTGATCCGGTTCTTCCCTTCGCATTGGGAAAAGGTGTACGCGCAATGGCTGGAGAACATCCGCGATTGGTGCATCAGCAGACAGGTGTGGTGGGGTCACCGAATACCGGCCTGGTACCGGAAGGAAAAATCTGAAATCCGAAACTCCAAATCCGAGATTTACGTTGGCATGGAACCTCCGCCCGACGCTGAAAACTGGACTCAAGACCAGGACACTCTGGACACCTGGTTTTCGTCCTGGTTGTGGGCCTACGAGACGATGGACGTCGCCACTCGGAAGAAGTTTTATCCGACAACGGCTCTCGTCACGGCTCCCGACATTATTTTCTTCTGGGTTGCACGCATGATCATCGCCGGATTGGAGTTTAAGCCCGGTCAGTCAGACCGCGTTGAGGATAATATCGCGTTTCATGACGTTTATTTTACGGGCCTGATTCGCGACAAGCTTGGCCGCAAAATGTCAAAATCTCTCGGCAATTCACCTGATCCGCTCGAATTGATCGACAAGTATGGCGCGGATGGTTTGCGCTTTGGGCTGATGAGAATTGCGCCCCGGGGCCAGGATATTCGCTTCGACGAAAAGCAAATCGAAGAAGGCCGAAACTTCGCAACCAAACTTTGGAATGTGGCGCGCTTCCGTCAGATGCACGGGCCGAGTGATGCCGCACCAAAGATCAACCCTCAGGCGCTCTCGATTTATGCCGTGGAGCTGATTGCGCGTCTGAACGAAACGATCGATGCGATCGAAGCAGCTTATCGCGAATATCAATTCAACACAGTGGCACAACGTATGTATGACTTCGTCTGGAGCGATTACTGCGACTGGTTCGTTGAAGCCGCGAAGACCGAAATTTTCAGCGAAAACGAGCAGAGAAAGGAATCCACCCTGGCGGTGATGGACTTTGTGTTTTCTGCCACGTTGCGATTACTCCACCCGTTCATGCCGCACATAACCGAAGAACTGTGGTCGTTACTGGGCTTGGGAGTCGGTTCAATTCAGTTTGCGACGGTGCCGGGGAAGATTGCTTTAGAGCGTGTTTCCGACCTTCGTGGGAAACGCGAGCGGGTTTCAGCCATTTACGAGACAATAAAAGCCGGGCGCAATCTGCGATCAGAATCGAAGCTTCCATCTAATAAGAAGATACACTTTATTTTACGCACGAATGAGAAATTGACTTCCGCCGACGTTGAGACATTAACGCGGCTGTTGAATGCCGAAAAAATGGAGCTCGACCCGAAATATCAGGCACCGCCTGGAAAGCCTGTTGCTGTCACTCCGCTGGGCGAGATCTTTGTTACCGTTGCGGCTGCCGATAAGGCAGTGGAACAGCAGCGGCTCGACAAGGAAATTGCCAGAATCGAAAACGAAGCTCGCGCCGTGGAGAACAAATTGCAGACCAAATCGTTCGTGGAGCGTGCTCCCTCAGCTGTCGTTGAGGAGCATCGTTGTCGCTTAAAGGATTTCAGCGCGCAGCTGGAGAAGCTGAAGCAGGCGCGCGAATCCCTGAATTAAAAATCACCTTCTGTTCGTTTATCTGCGCGCCGCGTTTTTGAAAGTACTTCTTTAACTCAGGCGTGTAAAAGGTCCCGTCGTATTCCTGATTCAGTTCCAGCCAGACCCGCCCGCGCGGCGTCAGGTGTTTCGCCAAGTCATCCAGAAAGAAATCCCATTCCGGCACCTTCCAAAGATCAGGCATCTTATGGTTGTTGAAGCAGATCATAAACGCCGTAACGAGATCGAATTTCTGTCCAAAGTCCGGCAACGGCCGAAAAGCTTCAATTCGCTGAACCACGCGGCGAACGCCGAGCAGATTCGTAACTTCGCGGAACATTGGCAGACGATCCATATCCAGGCCGAGCCCTGAGTGACCCAGCAGTTGGGCGATGTACAGAAAATATCCTGCGCCGCAGCCCAGATCGAGAATCCGCCGGGGGCGCGACAAATCCAATTCGATCTGGCGAACTCGCCTGATGTTGATTCCGATCCAACGATCCAGGTCGAGATACTTCGGCCAGTCTGCGCCCGGATCTGCTACGGCGTAACGCTTGCGGATCTGCCCGAACCCGGTTGGATCTATCGTTTCGATGACTCGATCCTTGTTCAGCGGAAACCGACCCGTTCGAAAGAGCCGGAGCGTGTGTTTTCGAACGCTGACCAGACTCTGACCGTCGACGAGCTTGCGTATTTTATGTCGAAACCGCACCTAAAGATGAATCACAGCTTGTAGCGGAGCGCAACAATTTCAATTAAGCTCGAACAACATGAGCCTCTGGAAAAAGCTGATCTGGTTCGGCGTAGCTGCACTGGGGACCTGGGCGGTGGCCATGCTGGCGTTATCCCGTGGCGAGCAAATCAGCGCGCTCTGGATTGTTGCGGCGGGATTTTGCGCATTGGCCATTAGCTATCGTTTTTACAGTAAATGGCTCGCAACAAAGGTGCTCGTTTTAAACGAAGAGCGTGCGACGCCCGCGCTCCTCCAAAACGACAATAAGGATTATGTGCCCACCAATCGCTGGATGGTTTTCGGTCATCATTTCGCGGCCATTGCGGGCCCCGGTCCCTTGGTTGGACCGGTGCTTGCCGCGCAGTTCGGCTTTCTTCCCGGCACTCTTTGGATCCTGATTGGTGCAACGCTCGGCGGTGGTGTTCACGACATGATTGTTCTTTTCGCCTCAATCCGGCGCGGCGGAAAAACTCTGGGCCAAATGGTACGAGAAGAAATTGGTCGTGGTGTTGGTCTGCTCGCTCTGGTGAGCGTACTCGCAATCATGATCATCTTGCTGGCAGTTCTGGCTCTGGTCGTGGTGCAAGCGCTGGCAGAGAGTCCATGGGGCGCTTTCACTATTGCGACCACGATTCCACTCGCATTGATCATGGGAATTGGATTGCGCACGGGCAAAGTGAGCGTACTGGCAATCACGGTCTTTGGTTTGTTGGGTCTGGCGCTGGGTGTCTGGGGTGGCCAATTTCTCGCGCATTTTCCCACCGTTGAAAGCTGGTTCCGCCATGATCAGAAATGGCTGGCCTGGGCTATCATGATTTACGGACTGGCAGCGTCGATTTTGCCCGTCTGGATGCTTTTGACGCCTCGCGATTACCTCAGCACATTTTTGAAACTCGGCACTGTAGCGATGCTTGCGGTTGCCGTTGTGCTGATCAACCCGACATTGCAGATGCCGGCGATTACCAAGTTCGTAGATGGCAGTGGCCTTGTATTTGCCGGGCCTGTGTTCCCGTTTGTCTGTATCACGATTGCTTGCGGGGCAGTATCCGGCTTTCATTCGCTAATTGCCTCCGGCACGACGCCGAAAATGATCACGCGCGAATCGCGAGTACGCGCCATCGGCTACGGAGCCATGGTGGCCGAAATGATGGTTGCTCTCATGGCGATGATCGCAGCGTCAGTCCTCCAACCAGGCGAGTATTTCGCCATCAACGCGAAGGGCGCGCCGTCCGAAGTTGTGGCACGAGTTTCAGCGGCTGGTTTTCCCGTAACGGAAGCAGAGATGCAGACGCTGGCTACAAACCTGGGTGAATCGACCATGTTCAATCGCGCCGGCGGAGCACCGACGTTTGCAGTCGGCATGGCGCACATGTTTGCGCAAATTTCGAATAAACCAACTGCGCTGGCCCTCTGGTATCACTTTGCCATCATGTTTGAGGCACTGTTCATCCTTACAACCATAGACGCAGGAACACGCGTGGGCCGATTTTTGCTGCAGGATTTCCTTGGTAACATCTGGCGTCCTCTTGGAAACACACATTCGTGGACAGCGAATTGTTTCTCGAGTGTCTTGCTCGTAGCGGCCTGGGGTTGGTTTTTATATGAAGGAGTCATTGATCCCCTTGGCGGTATTAACTCCCTCTGGCCGTTGTTCGGCATTGCCAATCAACTGCTCTCGGTAGTCGCTCTCTGCTTGGGCACAACGCTTTTGATCAAAATGCGAAAAACCAAATATATCTTCGTCACTTTGATTCCGCTTTGCTTCATGTGCGCCGTCACTTTTTCGGCTGGTTACCTGAAGGTTTTCTCGTCCGATCCGCGGCTCGGGTTCTTGAGCGGTGCAAAATCACTGGTAAGCCAGGCGGCCACGCTGAGTGATCCAGTTAAAGCGGCCACTTTGGTGCGGCAGGCGGGTATCTGGCGATTCGATGCGTTTGTAGCTGTTTTCTTTCTTGTGCTTGTGATGTTGATCGTTTTGGGCTCAGGCAGGCAATGGTGGCAACTCTTGCGCGGGACGAAGCCGGTTGTGTTACACGAAAACAAATTCATCCCGCTGAGCGCTGTCTCGTGAGGTCGGGACTTTCCTCCGCTACGACCTGTTAATATTTAGTTAGCAATGTTTAACCCAACGATTGATCCGGCTCGCAGCGGCACATGAAATCGCAGTACGACGTTGTAATCCTGGGGGCCGGACACAATGGCCTCGTGGCAGCAAGCTACCTTGGACGGGCAGGTTTGAGTGTTCTGATTCTGGAAAAGAACAGTTATATCGGCGGTGCGACCACCTCCGAGAAAGTCTTCCCCGATTACGATGCGCGACTTTCGCGATACTCGTACCTCGTCAGTTTGTTCCCGCAGAAAATCATCCGCGATCTTGGATTGAACCTCGAATTGCGCCGGCGCGCGACCGCTTCGTTCACGCCCTATTGTAATCATGGGCGACACGACGCTCTGTTGTTGAGCAACATAGACGAAGAAATCAGTCGGCAATCGATGCTCGAACTTACCGGGAACAAAACGGAGTTCGAGCGGATGAAGGCATTTTACAATCTTTCGCGTGTGTTCGCCGAGAAGGTTTGGGACACCATGCTCGAGCCGCTGATTGCAAAAGGAGATTTTCGTCGCCGATTTGAGTGCGACGATGTTTCACGCGAAGCATGGCGCAGTTTGGTGCAGGAACCACTCGGGGTCGGCATTGAGCGATATTTGCAGAGTGACCTTGTTCGCGGACTTGTTTTCACAGACGCAAAGATCGGCGTCCTCACACATCCGCACGATCCCTCGTTCCTGCAGAACCGTTGCTTCCTTTATCATCTGATCGGCAACAAGACCGGTGAATGGAAAGTGCCTGTCGGTGGCATGGGGGTCGTAGCCGCAGAGCTTGAAAAGACGGCACGGAGTGGTGGCGCGGAAATACTGACGAACGTCGGCCTTCGTGCGCTCGACCTGAGGGGGAAGGGGAGAACAGTTGAATTTTATGCCGACGGACAACAACAGACCGTTCAGGCCCGCTACCTCCTGGTAAACTTTGGGCGAAACGTTCTGGCAAAATATACTGGCCAGTTATATCAGCCAGACGCCACAGATGAAGGGTCTGTGTTTAAGATCAATATGCTCCTGCAGCGGTTGCCGAAGTTAAAGGCTCAGAAGTATCAACCGGATCAGGCATGGTGCGGCACGTTCCACAGCGACGAAGGCTACCAACAGATGAACCTCAGCTATGACCAGGCGTGCACGGGCCGGCTGCCGGGCCGGACACCATGCGAAGTCTATTGCCACACGTTGACAGATAACAGCATCCTTGCCCCTGAGCTGCGCGAGAAGGGTTTTCATACCATGACTTTGTTTGGACTGGATTCGCCATGGAACTTGTTCGCACGTGATAACAGGATCATGCGGAAACACGCGGAGAAAAAGTTTCTCGAAAGTATTAACCAGTGGCTGGAGGAACCGCTGGAGGATTGTTTGGCCCTTGCTCACGACGGCAGTCCCTGCATTGAAAGCAAAAGCCCGGTGGATATCGAGGACGCGCTCGGAATGTTTCGGGGTAACATTTTTCAGAACGCACCGACTTTTCCTTTTGCCGAGAGAAAAGAGCAGGTCGGGACCTGGGGCGTCGAGACCGATTACGAGAATGTTTTTTTCTGTGGATCCAGCGCTATTCGCGGCGGCGCCGTCAGCGGAATTCCCGGACACAACGCAGCGATGAAAATTTTGAAGGCTGACTGAAAGATTGTGACGAGAGCGCGGCTCCCGTGAAGATCTATTTCGAGAACCCGGAGTTCGACGGACAATTTCTGCGCGCGGTCGAGTATGCGCCAATAGGCGCGCAGATTGGCGAGGCATGGGTCATCGCTGCCCAAATCCAGGCCGACGACACGACGGGTTGGTATAAGGCGTGGTCCGGCTACGCCGATCGATTGTACGACCTGGCGGTCCAGTGCGGCGCTGGTGAGCACTGTGAAACGGGCGCGCGTCAGGTATTTTTCAAAAGATGTTTGACTGGCTCGATCCGATCCTTGATCGATGATAAACCTTCTTTCACAGAGAACCGCCGTAATCCGAGACGCTTTTTCAGTCGCCGCGAGCGCTGATTGACTAACGAAAGATACTAATCATGGACGTTTTAACTGCTGACCCGGCTGACGTGGCGTCGGTTGACGCGATCATCACTGCTGCTTATCAGGTCATTTCCGGTCCTGCGGGAAAGAAGCGTGACTGGGATCGAGAACGATCGTTGTATTATCCCGGTGCGCGTCTAATTCCTACAGGCAAGCCAGGCGCCACCGACGGTCTGGCGCCACAAATACTGGACGTAGAGGGCTTCATTGCACGCGTGGAACCGTATTTCGCGGAGCACGGTTTTTTCGAAAAAGAGATAGCCCGGCGCACCGAACAATTTGGACATGTTGCCCACGTCTGGAGTACGTACGAATCTCGTCATAGCGAAGAGGATCCGGAACCGTTCATGCGCGGAATCAACAGCATCCAATTGTTCCACGATGGGAATCGCTGGTGGATCGTAAATATCTATTGGCAACAGGAAAGCGTGCAGGATCCAATTCCGGAAAAATATTTATAGCGAGGCCTTAGCCCTCCTGAGCTGGATCCCTTCCTGGCGAGTTTTGAAAAATGATCGCTGACGCAAACAACAGCTGGACCGGCTGGGGCGGGGTAAGACTTTCTCCACGAACAGGCGAAAGGGAGTAGTGCGTCAATACATCATTGCTAACGATATCTTCCAAACGCTCGAACATCTCTGGCGAGAAGATCGAGCGCTGCACCTGCGGGTTCGGGCGCGTAGCGTAATGCGATGTAGGCATCGGAAATCTGACGAATACATGCTGATTCGTTAGGCAACAAACGTGCGGCGCGGCTGGTGAAATCTGATGGTCCTTCCCAGCACTCGCGCTGAACGCCCAGCCGGGCAGCCTTTCGACAAAAACGTTCGTACAATGCTTTCACCCGGTCTGAGCGTGAGCGGGTCCGTACTCGCATCCAGCCGAAATAGATGACAAGCAGTGCGGCTGCCATAAGCAGGATTTCAACCATCAGAACAAACGGCCCACGGTTCGCCAGCCCCACCGAGTTGAGCATTACATCCTGGACATCGGCGTCGTACGCCAGAATTCGCGTGTCCCATTCGTAACTAAGTGTTTCCCATGCAAGACGAACGTTCGTGAGCAGGGGAGAGCGGGCCAATCGCACTACAAGTCCAGTTCGACCCGCTTCAATCTGACCCGACGCAATGCCTCTTTCCAAAAACGAGTTTAGGTCGAGAGTGGCGCGTCCGGGCGCAACCGCTGTTGTTGGATCGACTCGTGTCCATCCCGTTTCAGGGATCCAGACTTCACACCACGCGTGCGCGTCGGCTTGTCGCACCAGAACGAAATGCCCAAGGTCATTATATTCGCCGCCCAGATAACCAACCACGACTCGCGTCGGAATTCCTGCGAGGCGCATTAACGTCGCGAAACTCGCGGCATAATGTTCACAGAAACCAACGCGTCGGTGAAAAAGGAATTGCTCCAGCCCATTCCTGCCGTATTCCCCGGGCGATAGTGAGTAGGTAAAACCTTGAGTCCCGAAGAACTGGAGCGCGGCATTCACTGTGGCACGCGGATTGGAGTCCTGCGCGGCCCACGATTGTGCCAACGCGCGCACGCTGGGACTGATCCATCCCGGAACTTCGAGCGCTTCCCGCCGTTCACCGGGAGTTAATTCTTTTGCGGTGACGCCAACAGCTGAAACCACTTCATATCGCCGGGCTTTTCGAATTGTCTGAACACTCCAGAGATAATTGCCTCGGACAAGAATTGCGCCCGGCGGCACTTCAGAAGGGCGATCGAGCGCAAACATCCAGCGCGCTCCGTGGGGGGCAAGAGTAATTCGTTGACGGATCTTGTTTCCTTTAACTGATTGGATGATCCAGTCAGAGACTGATACTGGCACGTAGGGAGCGCGCCATTCCATGCCGTCGCAGTGCCACATCACTGCACCGCGCCAATACATCGAGCCAGGCGGCGGCGTTGTGGCCCCAGGAAACTCTGCCCGGAAGGCGATGTCCGATGAGTTTGCAAGCGCGGCGATGCTGCCTGGAGAAAGATGATCGGAAAAACCGGTGCCTAACGTACCAACCGCGCGAAAATCAAATCGCAAACCGGTGTTGAATCGTGGAAACAAAATGAAAAACAGCACGATGAGCGGAACTGCTTGGATAAGAATCTTGAACGTTGTACGTAGGGGCGGCCAGAAAGCGCCGGGTGAAGAGCCGCGATAAAATTGGATTAACGCCACGATCAACAGTGCGAATGCGGTCAGAAGAGAAAGCGCCGCCTCAAATTCCTGCGAAAGAAAAAAGCCACAAAGGCAAAGCACCCATCCCATCAGTACCATGATCTGGAACTCACGGGCCGTGTGGGCTTCCAGAACTTTAAGTGCGACGAGAACAACAAGGAGAGATATGCTCGGCTCAACCCCCTTAAACGAACCGTAACTGATGAAGATTGCGGCGAGCGCCGCGGCCGCAAGCAGCAGCTTGAGTATATTGAGGCGGAGTCTGTAGCCTCTTGGCTCCATCCAAAATTTCATTGCCAGCGCCAGGAGAAAAACACAGGGCACCCAGTTCACCAGCGAACCGAACATTGGAGGCAATGTGAAGAGCAACGCTGCTGCCAGCCACAGCAAGGGTCGCCGTGGAATGCTTCTATCTCTCTTAATCCCGCCGATGGTCACGCCTTAAATTTTTTATCAGATCGTTGAGGCCATCCCAACCGCTGCTCACCCGGTTCGTACAAGCTGAGCGCTCGCATGCATTGATGAAAATGCGCCTGCCCAATTCCCGGCGGAATTTCAGCGGCGGGAAGACGCAGGCCATACGGGCGCCGCGCGCGTTCTGCCAGAACTATCCATAGTGCCAGTTGCGACAGCCTTGCCTCCACATCGGGCGAGAGCAGCCTGGAAAAATCGAAATGAAGCGCCCCTTCTGCCTCCGCTGTGAACTGCTTCGTCATCAGCGGTTGCCCCCGAGCAACGGCCCTCCAGGCTATATGACGTTGAGATTCTCCCTGGATATACGCGCGCATGCCGGCGAAATCATCGCCTTCGCCAAACTCCGTCAGCAATCGGCCCTCATGCCGGTTCGCGAAACTGCGCGGAAGCCGGGGATCGCCCCCCGGCTTGGGATAAACCACGTAAGACTGAGAAAAAGAAAAGGTTTTCGAAAAACGAATGAACCCGAGCGGGTAAGAACTGGTTAGGCATAATGCACCCACCGCGTATTCACCGCGGCGGTGTGCGGGAAAACGCAACGTCACACGTGCGGCTTTATGCGCGGGGACACAATCGATACGCTCTCCCTCTAAGTCAGCGCCCGGCAATCCCAACTCAATTCCGTGCCGCGTTGCGCGAGAGTCGTTTACAATCTCGAGCGGCAGAGAAATCTCCTCGCCCACAAACGTCGGCTGCACGGATTCGAGGCTGACCTTTACACCTGTCAGGTTGAGCAAAGTGTGCGGAATGGAAACCAGAAACACCGCC
>DASREH010000012.1:0-54260 GCA_035652195.1 Candidatus Udaeobacter sp.
TAAGCTGGCATGTTTGGTGCTCTTGTGAAATCCATGAAATCCTCGTTCGCCCTCGTACTCGTTCTAACTGCGGCTGCTACTCTCGCTTCAGCGTTGCCTGTTAAAGCCGACCGCGTCGTCCAAGCCGGGCCGACGGCCGTAAGCGTTCCAGATGCAGGTTCATCATTGTCTCTCCTTGGTCTTGCCCTACTGAGCATCGCTGCCTTGCGACGAAAACTGGGCCGGTAATACGAGCTTCCCGGCCGGTAAAATCTGAACTGATATTACCGCAAACAAAGATACTTGCGCGGATCGTCGCTACGCAGCTATCTCGCCAAGGACGGCGCGCAGTTCGTGAAAATCTACCGGTTTGGTAAGATGAAAATCGAAACCGGCTTCGCGACCACGCTTGATATCAGCAGGCGCTCCGAAGCCGCTTAGTGCCACAGCCTTCACGGGCTGGCTTCTTTTGGCCTCCGCAATGACATCGTATCCGGTGCCGTCCGGCAGGGCGATATCTGCCAGCACAACGTCAAAATTTTTTGAATGGATAATCTTTCGCGCATTCTCTGCGTTAGCTGCGACCGAAATTTCATGCCCGAAATGCTGAAGCAGATTGGATAGAGCATGCAACGTATCGCTGTGATCTTCGACGATCAGGATGCGTAAACTCTTACCCGGCCTGTATGCGTCTTTCGTTCTGTTTTCGCTCATTGCGTCAAGGTAAATTCGTACACCAGATTTCCCCTATCGTCTAATTTTCCTAAGAATTCAGAGATCGATTGCCGCGCTTCGGGTGGCCGTATCCGTGATTGGATCACCCGCGGCAACCACATCACTGGTCTGCAGGCGCTCGGCAGCCGTTACAAAAATCCTAAATCAATCGTTCTCGATTGTGCGGTTTCCGGAGGTCAAGTAGCGGACCGATAGGAACGATTTGGGTGGGATTGATATGAGTATGTGTGATGTAGTAATGCCGTTTAATGTGCTCGAAATTGACAGTTTCAGCAACGCCTGGCTGCTGGTACAAATCCATCAGGTAACCCTGCAGACTTGGATAGTCGACGATCCGCCGCAGGTTGCATTTAAAGTGTCCGTGATAAACAGGGTCGAATCGGACCAGAGTGCAGAAAAATCTCCAATCGGATTCAACGATGCGGTTGCGGAAAAGAAACCGACTTTTTGACAAGCGTTCCTCCAGTTGATCGAGCGCTTCAAAGAGTTTTCGGCAGGCAACTTCGTACGGCCGCTGGCGAGTAGCGAACCCGGCTCGGTAAACGCCGTTGTTCACATTATCATACAGGAACCCGCAAAGCTGCGCGTGTTCGGCTTCGATCTCTGCTGGGAAAAAATCGACATCTTTGTTTTTAGCGAACTCATTAAAAACGTCGTTAAACATTCGGCAGATATCGTCCTCCGAATTGTTCACGATTCTTTTCGTCTGCTTATCCCACAAAACCGGGACGGTATAACGTGCGCGATAATCGGGATCCGTGGCCCTGTAAGCTTCGCTGAGAAAACGGAAGCCATTCACTGGGTCAGTTGATTCAAACGGCGTGCCCAGCGGAATGCCCCCACTGGGATCACGAAACGCCCAGCCCTCGTCGTTCCGGATCGGATCGACAACAGTCATGCCGATTGCTTCTTCGAGACCTTTTAGCTTTCGAAAAATGACTGTTCGACTGGCCCACGGACACGCCAGCGAGACATAAAGGTGATACCGGTCCGCCGCAGCCGGGAAGGGGGTAGATCCACTGCTGGAGACCCAATCCCTAAACGTATCTTCCTGACGCCGGAAATCGCCGGACTGAGTCTGCTCATCTGGAAACTGTGCATTCATTTGGACGCGAACGAACACGAATGCATAAGGCAACAACCTGTTCGTGTCGATTCAGCTCCAGACGGAACAGACCAGACCAGCCTCCTTCATCGTGTAACCGCTTGCGTTGACACCGAAAAATCCGAATGCTACCGTCGCGCGAATTTACGTGGAAATGCGCAAAACCTCGCTTTCCATAGAAAATTGCAAACCGTGCTAAACAATCAGGTTCTGGTGCTGAACCGTCTGTGGCAGGCGGTTAACATCTGCTCGGCGCGTCGCGCCTTCGCTTTGGTATATGCCGGCCATGCTCACATTGTGTCTTCCGATGATGCGAACAACTTCATGACACATGATTTCGAAAGCTGGCGCGATCTGTCGGCGAACGCACCGGACCACGAAGTCGTCACCACGATTTCGTTCAAGATTCGTATTCCGCGAGTGATTGTGCTCCTGGTTTTCGATCGACTTCCGAAGAAGGAAGTGAAATTCACTCGCCATAATGTGTTCGAGCGCGATAAGAACACGTGCCAATATTGCGGTGAGATTTTCGATCGCAGCGATCTCAATCTGGATCACGTGGTGCCCCGCGACCGCGGGGGAACAACAACGTGGGAGAACGTGGTTTGCTCCTGTATCAGCTGCAACACGCGCAAAGGTAATCGGCTGCCGCGTGAAGCGCACATGAGCCTCATTCGCAAACCGAAGCGGCCAAAGTGGCGGCCGTTCGTGCATGTCACTTTTTCAGCTCCGCAACACGACCTCTGGAGACACTTTGTCGATCTCGCGTACTGGAACGTGGAATTGAGCGACTGAGGCTCGCTCAGGCGCCACTTGCAACTGGTACTGCCAGCAAGCCGTGCACGTTTATTGTTTTAATGCGCTCAGGATGGGCTGCGGATAAACTCCCAGCCAGATGGTGGCAATAATTAGGATACTTATTGTGGCACGGGAGAGCCAGTCGACGGAGATTGTGTCGGTCTTGGGCGAGGGCTGCCAGTACATTGCGCGAATCACCTTGAGATAATAATAGAATCCGCAGGCGACGGCGAGCACGCCGACAACCACCAGCGCTGTTTGATGCTGCGCGATGGCGGCGTAGAAAATAAAAAATTTTCCCAAAAATCCCGCGGTAAATGGAACTCCGGCGAGCGACACCATTCCAATTAACATTGCGAATGCGAGAAAGGGCGATCTTTTCGCAAGCCCATCGAAATCTGCAATCTGTTCCCCTGTTTGCCGAGCCACGATTGTTAACACTGCGAAGCTAAGCAGCGTCATCAGCAGATAAGCGACGAGGTAGTAGCTTATCGCTGCGATGTCGAAACAGGCCAATCCGATCAGCAAATAGCCCGCGTGTGCGATGCTTGAGTAAGCCAGCAGCCGTTTGAGATTCGTCTGCGGCAACGCGGCGAGATTCCCGTAAATTAAGGTTACGAGCGCAATAACAGCAATCAATCGCTCTGTTTGAGGTATCGCGAGAAACGGCTGTAAAACGCGGACCAACACGATAAATCCCGCCGCTTTCGAACCGACAGAGAGGTACGCAGTCACCGGGGTAGGAGCTCCCTGATAAACGTCCGGTACCCAAATCTGGAAGGGTACCGCTGCGATTTTGAAACCGAGGGCAACCAAAACGAGCGCCATTCCCAGCATGGCTGCGCCTTGGTTCGTAGCTGGATTCGCAAGCGCATCTGCGATTCGTTGCAGGTTTGTCTGACCGGTCACGCCAAAAATCCACGCAATCCCGTATACCAGAAATGAGGTCGCAAGTGCGCTGATGACAAAGTATTTCGTTCCGGCTTCGAGAGTTGCTGGATTGCGTCGAGTGAAACTGACCAGGACGTAGAACGAAATGGTCACCAGTTCCAAACAAACAAAGATGAAAACGAAATCGATTGCCGAGACGAGATACATCAACCCTGCACAAGTAAAAATTGGGAGAGCAAAAAACTCACCAACGCCTGCTTGGGCTGTAGCGCCCGGAAAGAAGCTGCGTAATACCGGTGCGTAGTCGGTCATCATAATCAGAACGACAATTGTGGTGACCAGCGAGAATTGCTTAAAGAAGATCGACAAACGGTCCGCAGTATAGAAGCTCCAGAAACCAGTTGATTGACTGGTCGATGGCCCGGGAGCAACGAAAAAGCTCGCAATCAGAACCAGCCCCAGACCGGCTATTCCAGCAAATGCTACGAGTCGTTTGTCAACTTTCGTCGCAAACGCTTCTATCAGTAGCAGCGCCATTCCGAGCACCAACACGGCAACATCGAGCTCAGGCGCGGTGATCGTCATGGTTTGTTACCAGCCAGGTAGCTGCGAAAGCTGGGCGTTATCATGCGCACGAAAGGTTGTGGGAAGAATCCAAAGAAAAGGAGCCCGGCGATCAACACCGCGATCGGAAGCCGGAGGCTGAGTCGCAGGTCGGCAATCCCTGTCCATCGGTCGCCACGGTTTCCCATGAATGTCTTGCGATAGGCGCGGAGCATGTAAACGGTCGAGATCACTACCCCCCAAAGCGCGAGCACGGTTGCAATTTGGAAAATGTGAAAGTGATCCATTGTCCAGCCATTCTGAAACGCGCCAAAAAAGATCATGACTTCTCCTGCGAAGTTCGCCAGGCCCGGCAGACCGATTCCGGCAAATACGCCGAAACCAAAGGCAAGCGTGGCGAAAGGCATCACTTTCCCAAGGCCGCCTAGTTCATCAAAAACCAATGTTCCAGTTCGTTTCCGCAATTCTCCGGCCAACGCAAAGAGCAAGGCAATAGACAGACCATGAGCAAACATCAGAACGACTGCGCCGGTTGTGGAGAGTATCGTGGCGCCGGCGATGCCCAGAAAAATGTAACCCATATGCATCACGCTTGAGTACCCCAGCATCCGATCGAGCCGCTTCTGCGCGATGGTTACCAGACCAACATAGATAATGTTTCCAAGCAGCAGCACCAGGAGCAGATTGGTCCAATAGCGAGCGCCTTCGGGTAACAGCGGAATCGCCAGGCGTAGCAGGCCGTACAATCCAAATTTCTTCAGCACGCCTGCATGCAACATTGCTGCCGGCGCCGGAGCTGAGGCGTACGCTTCCGGCGCCCACGTATGGAATGGAAAAAGCGAAATGAGAATGCCGAATCCAATGAGTAACACGAGATAAACCTGACGCTGCGCATCGGGCGCGATCTGGCCTAATGCCGTGGGAGCGGTAAGAGCACGAATATCAAAGCTTCGAATTGGCGCGGGAAAGCTTTGGTAGAGAAGAATCAAGCCCAGGAGCAAAATAAAACTGCCAATCGCCAGATAGATCGTGATCTTCCACGCCGCCGCGACGCGATTCCCGCTGCCCCAGATTCCGATCAACAAAAAGGTGGGGATAAGTGCGAGCTCATGAAACGCGTAAAAGAAAAATAAATCGATCGCTGCAAAAGCTCCGATTGCGCCACCGGAAATGAACAACAGGCAGGCGTAGAACGCATTCTCATGTTTCTCGATGCCGCTGGTGAACCAAACAGCTGCCAGCGTCACGATTGTGGCGAGAAGCACCATGATCAGACTCAAGCCATCGACACCGGTGGTGAAACTCAAATGCCATTCCGGAGAGATGACAAACGACGTAACCCATTGAAATCCATGTTGGCTTCGGTCGAAAAAGAAGAGGAGAAACAATGCAGCCGCAAAGGTCAGAATTGATGCCGTTAAGGCAGTTTTACGCGCCGATAAGCCGGCCATGATTAGAATCGCGGCGACGATCGGGCAAAAAATGAGAAATAGAACCATTAGCGGAAGACAGCGAAGTAAATCACGGCAACTACACCCAGCCCGAACAGAAACGTGTAAGCTTGCAGATTTCCGACCTGGATCAGCCGCAGCAAGGCCCCGATTCCCCAAGTGCCACGGCTGCTGCCATCGACAGCGGCAGTGTCGATGATCCATCGATCAAAGAAGGCCGCTATGCGCGCGAGCAATTCCTGCGTCCAGTCGATCAGCCAGGCGTAAAATTCGTCGAAGTAGAACTTCTTTCGAAGAACTGCAATATCGATCGGTTCGCTTATTCGATTGCGGTAAAGGGTTACAGCGAGTCCGGTGCCAACAACCAGCGCGATTAAGGCCAAAACAGGGACCAGCAGAGCAGCTTCGTTTTCAATGGGAATGGTAAGAAAGTTCCGTGCGAAAAATCCAAATCCAGCCAGCGTTGCGAGGAGCGCGAGCACGATTAAGGGCCCCGTCATCACGATCGGCGATTCCTTGCTTTGGCGTGCTGCTTCACTCCGTGTCTGGCCGAAGAAAACGATAATCAGGAGACGGACAACGTAGAAAGCCGTTAAAAACGCTGTGACCAGCCCAATCACAAAAATGGGGATACTGCGCTCGTAGGCGGCTGCGAGAATTGCGTCCTTGCTGAAGAATCCGCTGAAGGGCGGACATCCAATCAGTGCCAGCGCTCCGACGAGAAAAGTAACGAATGTGATTGGGAGCCTGCGGAAAAGTCCCCCCATTTTCCAGATGTCCTGCTCGTGGTGAAGCATGACAATGACTGAGCCGGCGCCGAGGAAAAGAAGCGCTTTAAAAAACGCATGGGTAAACAAGTGAAACATGGCTGCGTCGTTCGAAGCGAGACCGACAGCCATTACCATGTATCCAAGCTGCGAAAGAGTGGAGTAAGCCAGTATGCGCTTGATGTCGTTTTGCTGTGTGGCAATTAGCGCGGCCATCGCTGCCGTGATGGTGCCGATCCATGCAACAACCAACAGCGCAGTCTGGGACGCTTGAATGATGAACGCGACCCGAACCAACATGTAGACACCTGCCGCGACCATTGTCGCAGCGTGGATGAGTGCGGAAACCGGGGTCGGACCTTCCATCGCGTCCGGTAACCATACGTGCAACGGAAACTGCGCTGACTTTCCAACGGCTCCGCAAAAAATCAGAAGCGCAGCAATTGTGATAAAACCCGGATTCGTGACCAGACTCTGCATGCGCGGCGCAATTTCGGTGAAAACGACCGACCCAGTCGCCATCCAAATCATCAGGATTCCAATCATGAACCCAAAATCGCCGATGCGGGTTGTGATGAAGGCTTTATTTCCCGCATCCGCAGCAGCGTCGCGAAGAAACCAGTGGCCAATCAGAACATAAGATGTGAATCCGACCAGTTCCCAAAAGATGAAGAGCATGACGAAATTGTTCGCCAGAACGATCCCGAGCATTGCAAACATGAAGAGCGAGAGCGCCGCGAAATATCGCGCTTTCCCTGCGTCGTCTCGCATATAGCCCAGCGAATAGACATGGATGGTTGCGCCGACACCGGAAACCAACACCAGCATTGTCTTGCTTAATGGATCCAGGGTGAAGCCAATCGGCACTCTGAATGCGCTGCTGATATCGATCCAGATGAACTCAGGCGCGCTGATATTCGGTTGCGAAAATATCAAGCAACTACAGGTGAAACTGACCAGGACGGCCGCCACGGAGATAAAACTGCTCACGGATTTCCACCGCAGCGTGAACAGGGTGATCAATGTCGCGCTGATCAAGGGCGCAAGCAGTGTGATCCATGGCAACATTGAATTCATCACGTCCCCTAGAATTTCAGACTGCTAATACTGTTAACGTCGGTCGTCTGTCGCATCCGGTAGAGAGCGACGATGATGGCAAGACCCACCGCAACTTCCGCTGCGGCGACAGTGATAACAAAGAAAACGAAGACCTGGGCGTTATAGTTGGGTAACCCGCTTGCGTCGACCTGGTACCGTGAGAAAGCGACAAGGGACAAGTTGGCTGCATTCAACATCAGTTCCAGTGACATAAGGATGATGATGAGATTGCGGCGCAACATGACACCGGCAAATCCAGTGGCGAAAAGGATGCCGCTTACGATAAGATAATCGCCGAGAGTGATCATATTAACGAGGTTCGCGCTTACTCAGAAGCACGACGCCGACGGTTGCCACCAGCACCAGCACGCCCACGATTTGGAGCGGCAAATTATAATTTCCAAACAGCACGCTGCCGATATTCCGGACGTCATCAACTGTCGAATCTGGAAGCGGCGGAAAGGGCTTGTGCGCAATTGCAAAGTGACTTACCACCGAAAGGATCTGACCCAGCAAAATGAGAGCAACGCCGAGCGCTCCAGCTGAAGTCATCAAATTAATCTGGCGACTTCCTTCCGCGCGAAGATCGAGCAGCATGATGATAAAAAGGAAAAGCACCATCACTGCCCCCGCGTAAACCAGCACCTGAATGATTCCTATAAAATATGCATTTAATGACATGAACAGCCCGGCCAGGCCCAGGAAGGACATGACCAGGCTCAGCGCGCTGGCCACGGGGTTTCGGTTGACGACAACGGCTGCGCCGAAAATCAAAGTCAGCAAAGCAAAGATCCAAAACAAAAACGGAGACATGAGTTACTAGAGTGAAGGAGCAGGGGAGGAGTTGACAGATGAATTGCTGTTGCCCGTCCGTTCCCCATTGCCGCGAGACTCTGTTACTCTGGTTCTGCTCATTTCTGTTTGTTCCATTTCAATACCACTCCGTGCATGACCCCGCCGATCTCCAGGAGCTTCTCCTTGTGATGCACCATCTGTTCGCGTGTGTAACCGGTAATGGTGTAATCCTTGCGTAAGAAAATCGCCTGCTCAGGGCAGACTTCTTCACACATTCCGCAGTAGATGCAGCGGATCATGTCGATGTCGAAGGCCTCAGGGTATTTTTCCACCTTGGCGAAACGATCCGATGGAGCGATTTCACCAGGAATGATTTTAATGGCGCGTGGCGGGCAAATGAATTCACAAAGCTGACATGCCACGCAACGCACGCGCCCGTCTTCATCACGTACGAGTGCCGGGGCGCCGCGGTAGTGATCCGGCAGGTTACGATCCCATTTTTGCTCGGGGTACTGCATCGTAACCTTGGTCCGTCCCAGCAGCAGGTTTTTAAAATGCTTCAAGGTAATGCCCAGACCGGTGATAATGGCGGGCAAATACAATCGCTCGCGCCAGTTCAGCTTCGGTCGTGGAACGGTAATGGTCATGGAGTGAAAACTACGCTCGAATGAAGGGCAAAATGGCTGCGACCAGGAAAATGTTCACTAACGCGATCTCAAAGAAAAAAAGCCAGCCAAGGCGCATCAGTTGGTCGTAGCGAAACCGGGGAAGAGTCCATCGGACCCACATGAAAACGAAAATGACGACAGCTACTTTTGCGAAGAAGACTGCGATATTGATGAGGCCGAAGATCCAGCCGTGAGAGCCGTCGGGGATTCCTGGAAAATGCCAGCCGCCAAAAAATAAGGTCACGATGACCGCCGATCCGGTGATCATCGCTGCGTATTCACCGAGAAAGAAAAGAGAAAACTTCATGGAACTGTACTCAGTGTTGTAACCGCCTGCGAGTTCCTGTTCGGCCTCAGGAAGATCGAATGGCAGCCGGTTCGTTTCTGCGAAAATGGCAATGGTGAAAACGAGAAATGAAATGAACATGGGAACGGTCAGTAGCCACTTCCACGGATTCGCCCAGTCGCCGATAAATGGCGCGATGAACCAGCCGTTTTCAATCTGGTACTGCACCACGCTGGTCAGCCGCAAATTGCCTACAAGCATAAAGACCGGAATGACTGCGAGACCGAGTGAGAGCTCGTAAGAGAGCATCTGCGCACTCGAACGAATGCCGCCTAAAAATGGATATTTAGAACTGGACGCCCAGCCTCCAATGACGATTCCGTACACTCCCAGAGAGGCGATAGCGAATACGAACAAGATTCCGACGTTTACGTCGGCGATTATCATCGGTACTCCGAACAGCGTGCTGCCAAAAGGAACCACGGCGATGGTAATGATAGCCGGCATGACTGCCAGGCAGGGGGCAAGCCAGTAATAGAACGCGTTCGCCGCGCGGGGCGTGAAATCTTCTTTTAGCAGCAATTTGAACATGTCAGCAATCGGCTGAAGCAGCCCCGCCGGGCCAACTCGATTCGGTCCGAGGCGGTCCTGGATGGCCGCGCTGACTTTTCGTTCGGCGTAAACCGCGTAGGACACCATCGGCAGGATCACAAGAAACAAAATCCCGACGATTTTTAACAGCGACGTGATGACAAAAAAGGAATCCATCCTGATTTTGGCCGCTAATGCGTTTCCGCTGCCGCTCCTTTACGGGCGATGTCGACTTGGTGACGGACAGCGCGGCGTCTGGCCTGGATCGCGACCGCCAGCTCGATTGCTTCTTCGTCTTTTGGATGCACCGGCGGCAATTCTTCCATTTGCAGAATGTGCACACCGAGATCGCCGACTTTGTTCAGACTCAACCCGGAGAATTGCGGCACTGTTTCGGTGATCCGACGAAAAATTTCGTCGACTGACAGGATCGAATTTCCACCGCCGACGGCTGCGAGCAAATCCCGTAAAATTTCCCAATCGTCGCGCGCGTTACCCGGCGGTCGCACGGCGCGATTCAACCGTTGCAAGCGTCCCTTGCCATTGATCATCGATCCGCGTTTTTCGGCAAATCCGGAGGCAGGCAGAACGACTGTCGCTTTTTCCGTGGCTTCGTTGGACAGGATATTCATCATGATCAACGCAGGGAGTTGCGCCAGCTGCTCAATCGGCACACCCAAATGCATCGTGTTTTCCCGCAAAATCAGCAGTGCTTTGATTTTTCCTGATTTCACAGCTTCCGAAATGGAAAGCAGCTTTGCGCCCGGTTCAGATTGAGAACCCAGAATGAGTCGGGCACCGTTTGTATTCGGGTTGCGATCTTCGCTGAGCAGGATCTTGTCACCCGGTTCGCGGCGGGGCACGATATCGATCCATTGCGTGCCGAGCGACTTTGCCAGTTGTGCGGTGAGCCAAAGCTCCTCATTGGTCATGCGCGCCGAAGCGATGATGGCGATTTCAGAACCGGAGAACTGTTTTAGTTGAAGTGCCGCCTGTGAAATTGCGGTAGACCAATCGGCGTAGGTCAGCTTCCCATTGAGAAATATTTGTGGCTCGAGCAAGCGGTTCTCGGCTTCGAGATATTTGAAGTTGAGTCGGCCATAGTCACACATCCAGCAAGAGTTCACATGGTCGTTTTCTCTGGGAGTTTGCCGGTAAATCACATCTTCCCGGGTGCCAACGATCGTGTTGCAGCCCGTTGCGCAACTGGTGCAGATACTTTTCGTTTCCTTGAGGAACCAGACCCGCATTTTGAAGCGAAAATCGCTGGAAGTGAGCGCGCCGACCGGGCAAATATCGACCGTGTTCAGGGAGTAGTTATTATCCAACTCCCTGCCGGGATAGGCCGTCAGGATTGTGTGACTGCCGCGATCAACGAACCCAAGCACGTCATCGTGCGCGATTTCCTGGCAAAACCGAATGCAGCGTGAACAAAGAATGCAGCGTTCGTCATCAAGTGTAACACGCGGACCGAGTACAACGTTTTTCGGTTTTTTGACCTTGTGCTCCAGAAAACGCGACTTGCTCGCTCCAAAATCGACGCTGAATTCCTGCAAGCGACATTCGCCAGCCTGGTCGCAAATGGGACAATCAAGCGGATGATTGATGAGAAGGAATTCCATGACGCCTCGCTGGCACTCCTTAACCAGGGGAGAATTGGTCCTAACGCCCATTCCCTCTGCGATATCCTGCGCACAAGAAATTTGAGGGCGAGGCATCCAGTTGATGACCGGCTTATTGTCGGGACCAAGCTCTGGTTTGCGATCCGGTCCCGGTCTTGGAAATCCCATCTCGATCAGGCACATCCGGCAATTGCCCGGTGAGCTGAGCTTTTTGTGATAACAATATCGTGGCACGAAGCTTCCCGCCTGTTCGCACGCGTCAATCACCCGCGTACCCTTGGGAAACTGATGCCAGACGCCGTCAATCTGGACGTTCAGGAGCTGCGGAGATGAAGCGGGATCCGACATCGAATTCTAAATCGTTCCTTTGGCTCCCGCTTTCTCCCAGCCTGGATCGTGGGCCATGGAAACCGTGGGAATCGTGTCTTCCTCAATTAGCTCCTCTGGGGTGTATTCCGGCGGAAGCGGCGGTGGCATTGGCTTTTGAGCACGAGCAGCGAATTCCTCCGGAAATTTCTGAACAAAGCTTTGCGTTGGCCATGCGCACGCTTCGCCGAACGCGCAGATAGTGCGCCCGGCGATGTTATCACCAATGGTCTTCAAGGTGTGCGGATCTTCGGTGACACCGCCTCCGCGCAGCATGCGGTCTGTGATTTTCTTCATCCAAAGAGAACCCTCCCGGCACGGTGTGCATTGGCCGCAGCTCTCGTGCGCATAGAACTCGTTGATGTTATTGAGCACCCAAACCACGTCACGGGAATCGTCGAGCACGATCACACCGCCGGAACCGGCCATCGAACCAGCCGCGGCGAGGGAATCGAAATCCATCGGGATCTCATCGATCGATACCTCCTGTTCGGTGGTTGATCCATCGGGCTGACGTTGTTTCATTTTGAACCGCTCATCAGCACGCAAAACTTTTGCCGAGCTTCCCCCTGGTATGACCGCTTTTAGCTTGCGGCCAGGTTTTAAACCGCCAGCCATTTCATAAATGAGCTGACCCATAGTCACAGCACCCACTTCGATTTCGAAATAACCAGGCCGCTGTACGTCGCCACTTACGCACACGATTCTTGTGCCGGTGTTGTTGGGCCGTCCGAGCCGGGCGTATTCAGCTCCGCCCATGGCGACGATATGTTTAACATGGCAGAGCGTTTCAACGTTGTTCACGATGGTTGGGCACATGTAAAGACCCAGCACCGCGGGAAAATATGGCGGTTTGATGCGCGGATAACCGCGTTTGCCTTCCAGCGATTCGATCAAGCCGGTTTCTTCGCCGCAGATGTAAGCGCCCGCGCCGCGATGAATAAATATCTCAGCGTCAAAGCCAGAGCCGAGGATGTTTTTGCCAAGAAAATTATGTTGCCGGGCTTCTTCGATCGCGCGTTCGAGGATTTTCGCGCCTTCGGGGAATTCACCCCTGATATAAATATAGGCAGTACGCGCATTCAATGCGAAACAGGAAATAAGGATTCCTTCCAAAAGCTGATGTGGATCCTCGTGGATGATGTAGCGGTCCTTGAACGTGCCTGGCTCGGACTCGTCGGCATTACAGATCAAATACACCGGCCGTTTTTCATCGGGCTTGATGAAGCTCCATTTCAAGCCGCATGAAAAACCGGCACCGCCCCGACCGCGTAATCCCGAGTTCTTAACCTTGTTGATGATCTCGGCGCGCGGGATTGTTAGCGCCTGCTTCAATTGCTCGTACCCGCCGGCTCGCAGATAACAGTCGATGTCCGTCGTCCAGTCGTCGCGCCCAAGGTTCTCAAAAATCAAGCGATGTTCCAAAGGATGCGGAGGCGTTCGATGCCGCAGCCTTGGAGGTTTATTTTGGATAAGCTCTCCGGCGGAATCCGGGTTTACGTTTTCGTGAAGTTCCTCGTTTACCATGCATACGGGTGCGGTCCCGCAACTTGCAAGGCATTCAACGAACTCGACGCTGTAATTTCCGTCTGCGCTTACCGAAATTGGATTATGCATTCCCTCTCCGTGTCCTTCACGGCTGATTCCGGTCGCGGCGCACAGGTTTTCCATTAACTGCAAACTGCCTGCCATCGCACAACTGAGTGTGCGACAGACGCGAATGTGGGTCTTGCCCGCAGGTTTCTGTCGAAACATCGGGTAAAAGGTAACCAACTCGAGAATGTTTATCGGCTGAAGGCCAAGTTTGTCGGCGATCCAAATCACGGCGTCATCGCTGATGAAACCGAAGTGTTCCTGCCACAGATGAAGCAGTGGCATCGCCGCGCTGCGCCGGTGCTCATGCGGGTACCGCGCAATTGCCGCGTCCATTTTTCCCTCCAGATCGGCGGGAACGCGCGTGTTCGTCGAGTCCACGATAGCGCGAGTTCTAGTTAGACAATGTGCTTTCCTTCGACTGCACCTTGTCGTCTCTAAAAATGATCGTTACCGACTCTTTGCCCTGTCGGTAAACATAGGTCGTTTGTTTCATGATAGGGTCATTGGTGATGGAAGTAGGGTGTCCCAGGATTGATTCCACCTGCTTTTTGGACATTCCCTGTTCAACCTCGTCCACGTTGTCTTTTGCGATGCGCTTTCCAGGGCTGCAGGAAACAACCATCGCCAGCACAAGAGGTAGCAAGAATCGAAATATGGATCGCAGCATCTTCATCTGTCGCATTCGCCCATGACGAAGTCCAGACTCCCGAGCACAGCAGGAACGTCGCTCACCATGCAACCGGGCAGAAGCTCGGGAAGGATGCTCAGGTTAACGAATGACGGCGCTCGAATCTTCAGACGATAAGGTACACCGCCACCTTTGCTGTTGATGTAAAAACCCAGCTCGCCTTTCGGATTTTCCGCTCCGAAGTAAATCTCGCCGGGCGGGGCATCAAGCCCCTGAGTCACGACGATAAAATGATGGATCAACTCTTCCATTTTGGTCATGACACGCGATTTGGGAGGCACCATGTTTTTCCAATCGGAAACATTGATCGGACCGGTCGGCAATCTATCGATTACCTGGCGCAGAATGCGCACGCTCTGGCGCATTTCCTCAATTCGAACAAGATACCGATCGTAACAGTCACCGGCGCTCCCGGTTACTACGTCGAAATCATATTGCTCGTAATCCAGATAAGGATGCTTGCGACGCAGATCGTGGTCGACCCCGCTACCGCGCAAGTTTGGCCCTGAAATAGCGTAGGCAATTGCACGGTCCTTGGAAATCACACCAATGTCTTTTGTTCGGTCCACGAAGATCCGATTGCGCGTGAGCAACTTATCGGTCTCGTCGAGGCTTGGAATGAAGTCATCGAGGAATTTGTTCAACTGCGGAATGAATCCGTCGGGAAGATCTCTAATTTCTCCACCTACCCGCGTATAGGAGGTGGTGAAGCGCGCTCCAGTCAGCAGCTCGAACAGATTATAAAGCTTTTCGCGCTCGGTGAACGTGTACAAGAAGACCGACATTGCGCCGAGATCGAGCGCCATCGCTCCCAACCCGAGCAAGTGCGATGAAATTCGTGAAGTTTCGCAACAAATGACCCGAATCGCTTTCCCTCGCGGCGGGACTTCCCAGCCCATCAATTTTTCGACCGCAAGCGCGTACGCAACATTGTTCGAAAGCGGGGCAAGATAATCGAGGCGGTCGGTGTAAGGGACGAACTGGTTGTATTGCATGTTCTCGGCGATTTTTTCATCGCCACGATGCAAGTACCCGATGTCGGGCGTGGCCTTGGTGATGATTTCGCCATCGAGTTCCAGCACAAGTCGCAAAACTCCGTGCGTGGCCGGGTGCGAGGGGCCCATGTTGAGGACCATCTTCTCGCCAATGTCGTCATCGGCATGGTGCAGCTCTGCGTCCGCAGCGACGACTCGCGTCACCGGATCTGGAGATTCAATTTCACGCGTCGTGAAGGCCATGGAAGTTAAAAGGTTACAACGCTACACATAAAACTGATAACATTTACGCTGGCGAGTGGCCGGGCGCGTGCAAGCGAATTTCAGGGGGAAACGGACGGCCGGAAGTCGAGGAGGGCGGCGGCACGGCCGTGACGCCAAACGGGCGGCCCGGCACCTTGCGCGTGCATTTGGCATTTGAATGGCACGCAGCAGACGCCGATGGTGAACGCCAGATGAAGAAAATTGCGCTGCTTTTCGCTGGTCAGGGTGCACAAAACGTCGGTATGGGCCGCGATCTTGCGGAACAGTTTTCAACTGCAGCAGATCTGTTTCGGACCGCGGATGAGGTCCTTGACCGAAATTTGAGCGATATTGCGTGGAATGGACCGATTGACGATCTGACAAAGACGTCGAATTGTCAGCCTGCGCTTTTCGTCCACGGTCTCGCATGCCTCGTGGTCCTCCGTGAATTGACAGGCGATTTTCCGATCAGCGGCGCAGCGGGTTTGTCGCTGGGTGAAATAACCGCACACGCCGCTGCGAGAACTTTCGACTTTGCTACCGGCCTCAAACTCGTGGAGATGCGCGGCCAACTGATGGATGAAGCGTGTGCCACGACGTCGGGGGCGATGGCGGCAATGATTGGCGCGGAGGAAAATACGGTGCGTGCTCTCGCAGCCGACACCGATGTTGATATCGCTAATATCAACGCTCCGGGACAAATCGTGATTTCAGGCGAGCGGGCAAAAGTGGAAATCGCAGTTGGTCTGGCAAAAGAGTACGGAATTCGTCGTGCCACGATGCTAAATGTCGCTGGGGCCTATCACTCGCGCCTGATGGAAACTGCATACCAGAAACTTTGGGCAGTGCTCCAAAATATTCCGATGGAAGCGCCCCGTTTTCCGGTCATCAGCAACGTTACTGGCGAGGAGGTGAAGACGCCGGATGAAATCCGTCAAACGCTCCAGGATCAGGTCACCGGAACCGTGCGTTGGCTCGATTGCATGCAGCGACTTTGTGCGCTCGGATGCGATTTCTTCATTGAATTGGGACCGGGTGGGGTCCTGGCCGGTTTGTTGAGACGCACGTTCAAAGGCATTGACGTAATATCCGTTTCGGATGCGGAGTCCGCGCGAAAATGCTCTGAGATGCTGTAGCGGCTCCTGTATCGTGGCGTTGCGGTTTTGTGACCTCCTAGAAAGCGCAGCGGCACAGCGGGGTGGCCGCAATCGACAATCGGCTTTACCTACGTAATTTCCACAACATGACCCTTCTGGAACGTGTGGACTCGGATTTGAAAGATGCAATGCGTGCGAAGGACGCGACAAAACTTGGCGTTCTGCGGATGCTAAAGTCCGCTTTGAAATACGCGGCCATCGCCAAATCAGACCCGGAAGCAGACCTGAGCGACGCCGAAGCCGCTCAAGTGATTCGCAAGCAGCTCAAGCAGCGTCAGGATTCAATCGAGAGTTTTGAAAAGGGCGGCCGCGCTGAATTAGCGGAAAAGGAAAAACAAGAGATTTCCATCCTGAACGCATACCTGCCGCAGGGGATGACGTCCGATGAGATTTCCAACCTTGTGCGTGAAACAATTGCCGAGACCGGAGCGACCTCGCGGGCGCAAATGGGCATGGTGATGAAAGCGTTGCAGGCGAAAGTAGCCGGTCGAGCCGATGGCAAAACTCTGAGTGCGGAAGTGTCACGCCAGTTGTCGTGACGCGTTGAAGTGATGAAGCGTTCAGGGGTTCGAGCATCAATGTACGCTTCAATGGTTCAAGCGTTCAATGCTTCAACGTGGCAGTCATGCTAACCGCCATCCTCGTTGCCGCCGGCGACAGTCGTCGCATGGGTTTCGACAAACTATTTGCGAGTATCGCCGGTAAACCGCTGATCCTTTACACCATCCGGGCATTCGAACGTTGCCGTTGCGTCGACAAGATTGTTGTGGTCGCACGTGAAGATCGACACAGCGCGATCGAAGCGATTGTTCACGATGAAAATTCTAAAAAAGTTCAATCCATCATTCCAGGTGGCAAACACCGTCAGGATTCTGTTCGTGCCGGCCTGAGCCGCCTCGAGCCGGGCACAAAATACGTGGCCGTCCACGATGCAGCGCGCGCGTTGATCACACCGGAACAAATAGAACTAGTTTTCGAGCAATGCCGGATACATGGCGCCGCGAGTCTGGCTGAGCCAATCAATGACACGGTCAAGTACGCCGATACTGAGTTATTTATTACAAAGTCGATCGACCGGCAGCATCTCTACGCAATGCAAACACCACAAATTTTCGAGCGCCAAACAATTGAGGACGCATATCGCGCGGTTTACGCACAAGGCGCTTCGGTTACCGACGAAGTTTCGGCGGTCGAGCGGTTCGGCCGCAAAGTGATTCTGGTCCCAAACCAGGAGATAAACTTTAAAATCACTTATCCGCGAGATTTAGCGCTCGCTGAGTTCGTCATGCAGCAACGTGCGTCTTAACAAAGAAGATGTTTGGTTCCGGCAGGCGCGGAGTGATCAGGCGACCATTGGATCGATGGGAACAAGTGGACGGATCAGTGCTACGACGGATTCGACATCTTTGCGTTTTAAACGGCGGCCGTGTTTTGGAAGTCGAAGTGCGTCAAGTTCTCCAACACGGCTGAGTTGACCATGTTTCCAGACCCAGGCTTCGGGGTTATAGGGGCCCATGGCGTGCGGATCGGTCCAGGTATGAATCGATACCAAGTTCCCTGTGAGCGCAGCGGCCAGGTGCATGGGGCCACTCTCGACGCTCACAATAAATCGCGCCAGCCGAATCAGCCAAACCAGTTGCAGCAGCGAAGTTTGCCTCGTCAGATCCACACAGTTCTCAGGTGTACTAATTTTACGATGTAATTGACCCACAACCACGACACGAGTTGGAGCAAGCAGACGGCAAAAATCTTCAATCACAGCATTTGAAAGCGATCTCTCCTGCCTGCGAGCGAAAGGATGAAGAAGAACGAACGGCGGATGAGGATCGAAGCGCGGAAGCGGATCGCCACTGGGAACAGAACATCGAAGTCCCTCGCCAATTCTGGCACCGGCGCATTCTGCCAACTTTAACTTGCTCTCAACAGGATGGCTGTAGCGATCCACCCGCACTGAGCGACGATGCAACCAACCTGGTCCGAGGATTGCGCGACCGATCCCCAGGGCATTTTTAGCGCCGCTTATCTTTGCAGTGAGCGCGCTCCCAATAGTTCCGTGAAAATCAAGCGCAAGGTCGGGCCGAAGCTCGCGAGTTTTCTTCGCCCAGGTCACAAAGCTCGCGTGTCCACCGAGGCCGCGGAACTCGCCGCGTGACGTGAAGTGAACATGATTGATATCAGGATTGCCGCGCAGAAGGGGCGCGAGTTCCGGGTTGATGATCCATGTAATCTTTGCCTGTGGATGCGCTTCGCGAAGTAACGCAATTGCGGGCAACGTATGAACTACGTCAGCGAGCGACCCCGGCTGGATAATCAGGATGGATCTCGGTCTTCTGTCCGAAGACATTGTGCCGGGGAGAATTTTCTGCGGCATCATTTTGGGCGAAGCCGATCCATCCGCGTCAGGTGGATGGCTCGCGTTGTCTCAATGCGTTGCCTCACAAATGTGATCCCGCATTAATTCTATCTTCCAATTGCCAGTCGCTCGGCCAGGAGCCGCGGAAGACCTGCTTCGGCAATTTTCTTCTGCACGGCTGCCAGATCATATTTCACCCGAAACTGTTGCACCAGCTTGTTCTCCGGATCGTAAATGCAGTATGCTGCGCGCCAGTTTCCATCACGCGGCTGGCCAACGCTGCCCATGTTGATGAAATACTTTTTGCTCGGCTCGATTCGAACATGTTCGGCTTTCTCCCGTCTGACGCTTTCGTCCCGGACAAACACCATGGGCACATGTGTGTGTCCAAAAAAACAGACATTGGTGCGTTGATACGTAAAGCTGGCGGCCGCGTCCAGATTGTTAAAGACGTAGCCCCACTGCTCCGGGGTATCGAGCGTGGCATGCACGATAGTGAAATCGTGGACCCGCGTCTGCAATGGCAATCCACGCAGCCATTCTTTTTGCTCGTCACTTAAGCGATCACGCGTCCACGCAATCGCTCGTTCCGCGATTTCATTGAAGTCTCCGGGAGGAGTAATTCGCGAAGCCGCGTCATCGTGATTTCCTTTTACGACAGGACAATCCAGTTCGCGGACGCGGTCCACGCATTCTCCCGGATTCGCGTTGTAACCCACCACGTCGCCCAAACAGACGAAACGCGTGCATTTTCGCGCGCGTGCATCAGCCAGAACCGCATCCAATGCTTCGAGATTGGCATGGATGTCGCTGAAAATTGCAAACCGCATAGACTCCTTTTCGGGGGTTAAAAAGTCACAAGCTTACAACGAAATCGCCTGCATGCTCGTAAGAATTAACGCCCCGATATTAGACTTTCGTCTCATATCGAATTCAAGGACCAGTCCTGCGAAGACAGGACGGCTCGATTCGATACACTTCGCCGCGTCGATGCGCCCTCGATTAGATCAGAGTGTACTTCACACAACGCGCCTTGCTGCGTCAGAGTGCAGGCCCTGTCAATTACCGCCCTGCAGGAGTTGAATCGGGAATACGTCGATCCTGCGGGATCGCGAGTTTTTCCTCCAGAGATTTTAGCCGCGCAATCAGGGTCGGCAGTCGTTGCTGCGGCCCTTCAGCGTAAAGATTCCGCAATACTTCATAAGCCTCGCGCTCTCGCCCTTCGCAGTAGGACAGTTCGTACGCTGAGAAACGTCGATCGAATTTGGCAGCATCCGGCAAAGCCGCAGCCTTGGCGTAAAACTCGGAGGCACGCTGGTGATCCTTGTATTTCTCTTTGTATAGGCGGGCCAGTGCTTCATAGAGTTGAGGGCGATCAGGGTTGTTCTTAATTCCGCGCTCCAAAAAGTCTTTTCCGAGGTCGAGATATTCCCGTTGTGCTTTGACTCGCAGCGCGAGCCGCCGGCTCTGATCGTTCATTTGGGCCACGCTTGCGTTCCACGCCATGTGCCATGCGGCTGTATCCCAAAACAAAAGTACCCTGGGTTGTAGCGTGGTGATGTGCCGAAACAGTAACAAGATTCGTCCCCATTCCGTGCGTTCCCACGCGACGTGTGCCTGAATGAACAGGCCATCAGCGACGATTGCCCGAAATCCGCTCAGCGCTGCTACAAAGCCGAGTTGCCCCAGCTGTTCCCGAAGATCGAGGTTGAATTCTACGCCGCGAAAATGTTCCTGACGATGAAGGGCGCTGAGATCGTGTTCGAATGGGACTTTGATGCCGCCAAGTGCGAACAAGATAACCACGGCTATGACCGGCCGCATCATAACTCTCTTCCGTAGAATACGAATGCCGCGAGCAGCGTGTAGATGGTTGTATAGAAAACTCCCAGCAATGCTGTTTTGGCAAACACACCCATGGAGATGGCTGTGCCAGCAACGATGTCATCCACCAGGTTGAACGCCTGCAGGTCCGGAAACAGGAGTGCAATGATTGCAAGAAAGATTCGTGTTATAAGCCCGCTGCTGTGCTCCTGCAGCCAGTATTCACGCGCAGTCGCCTCCAGGTGGCCGATGAAATAAATAAAAGCCATCACCACAATCGTAAAGATGCTCGTTGTGGCGAAAGTGGAGATGAACAGCGTTAGCGCCGCGAGTAGACACGCCTTGAGATAGATGATGATGATCCCCGGCAGAATATCGACATTGAAGGCCGATGATCGGATTAGCTTTAACGCATCGTTAACCTGTTCTGGCGGTGCGCCCGCCATCTGTTTTAGGGTCGTTTGAATCACTGTCTGTTCTCGCAGATACAACACAGCTAAAAACGCCGCGCTCATCACCAGCGTGCTAACCGCCAGCAGCAGAAGAACTCCGGAGATTTTACCTAGCACGTATTCGAAACGCGGCACGGGTTTGGCGAGGATTGTGTAAACCGTGCGATCCTCAATGTCCTGAGGAAGCAACCGCGCCGTTGCAACGATTGCCAGCAGCGAGGTAAAAATCGATATCGCGCCTAACGAGACATCTTTCAGGATCTGGAACTCCTGCTGAAACGAGAACTGTGCCATGAAGACAGAGCTGCCAATCAGGAGCAGACCGAAAATAAGCAGGACATAGAAAACTTTGAGCCGGGTTAATTCCGTCAGCGTATTGGAGGTAATCGCGGAAACTCGCGCGAAGGAGAATGCGCGATGCTGCTTGTCTCTACTGAAACGACCTGCGCCTTGCAATGGTGAAGGATTTTCGATCTCCGTCATGTCTGCCTGGTCATTCTGATTATTTGAGCTCGGGGGCCTCATCGCTTCTGGCCGTCGCATCCAGAAACAATCTCTCCAGCGTCGTCGTTGATTTTCGGGTTTCGATCAGTTTTGCGTTTGACCGCTTGATCACAGATTCGATGTCATTAACGAGCTGAGCGGACGCGTTTGCGATAACGAGCTCGGTTTGATTTTCAATGGCGATCAATTCCTGGAGACGCCCTTCGCGCACCAGCAGACCGTCAGAGAGTATGCCTACGCGATCACAAATCTCCTGTGCTTGCGCCAGCAAATGTGATGAGAGCAGAACTGTGATTCCACGACGCTTCAGGTCGAGAATCAAATCACGAATGTCACGGGAACCGACGGGATCGACGCCAGCAGTCGGTTCGTCCAGTACAACCAATCTCGGATCGTGAATCAAAGCCTGTGCAAGGCCGATGCGCTGCAACATGCCCTTGGAATAAGTCCCAAGTCGTCGTTTGCGCGCCCTGCTCAAGCCCACCAGTTCGAGTAATTGGTTTACCTGTGCTGTGAGTCGCGCACCGCGCAGTCCACAAAGCCGGCCAAAGAATCGCAGCGTTTCTTCTCCACTAAGATATTTATAGAAATATGGGTTCTCCGGCAAAAAACCAACCGCTTCGCGGCTTTCCACGAGACGACTGTCACGTCCAAAAATTTCCGTGCGTCCACGCGTCGGCGAAACCAGCCCGAGAATTATTTTGAGTGTGGTGCTTTTGCCGGAACCGTTGGGTCCAAGCAAACCAAATACTTCGCCGGGTTCAATTCGAAGGTTGAGGTTGTTCACGGCAACGACACCGCGAGCGGGGTGCAAAGGAATGCGAAATACTTTGGTCAATCCCTGGACCGCGACGGCTGGATCAGTCATGGCGAATTTCAAATCCGCGGCTTGGAACAGGTTTTCCCAACTTGTTTTCCGTTTGCTTGCGAATCAGCGAATGGAGCTCTCCTGTTGCAATCCGATCGAGAAACGCGCGAACCTCCGCCTCTTCTCCCGTAACCTGGAGTTCCACGCGCCCATCCGGCAGATTCCGGACCCATCCGGTTACATCGAAACCTTTCGCAGTCTCACGAACGCTCCACCGAAAGCCTACGCCCTGAACGTTTCCCTCGTATAGAACCTGCAACGAAATCATCGGCCTCCTGTGAAGCTGGTGATGTTAGTGGCTCAAATGTAACGCAGCGCGCACAAACACGCGACACAGGTTCATTTGTAAGAATAAACGAGGCAACAGGTGCCTTGCTCGCCCTCAACGAGATCAATCGAGACAAAGTACTGACCGCTGTTCGACGGGGCGAAACCAGCTGCAGCTTTGTCCCCGTTGTCGTAGTTGTCGGTAGTCACCTGCTTTCCCGTCTCATCGTATACGCTGACCGCAATTTTCTTTGCAGGCTGCGTGGCGCTGGCAGAAAACCAGTACTGGTTTCCGGCATACAGATTGACCGCGACCAGCGAATGGTCATGCGGTTTGACGGTGCCGCACCAATGTCCGTCCCGGATTTTAAAACCATCGTTTGAAAATGCGGCCGCTACGTCGAGCGCGTCCTTACGCGCTTGCACCTCCGCATCGGTGTCTGCGCGCACGGTGACGCTGCCAGCTAGCGCAAGAACCAGTAATGCTGTCAGCAAAATGCGTCTCATTTTGGTGCTTCTTTGTTTTCAATTTCCTGCATTACTTTTCCGACCGTTTGGTTGACCTTTCGCACCTGTTCAACATCAGGTGCTTTCCCTTCGGGAAAGGACACCAGCTTTTCAATTTGACCGAGCTCATTGCTGACCTCTTTGACCAACGGTTCGTCACGTAGTTCAGGGGACATTTCGTTGACTTTGGACTGCATGAAATGCACCAAGGCCGGTTGACGCAGAACTTTTGCGCTCTGTTCGTTGTAGTTTTGAATAATTGCGGAGGTGACTACCTGAGTTCCTCGGATCCAACCGCCCAGCGTTACCAGAATGACCAGGTCCTGGTCGGCATGCGATTGCATGGAGGATTTCACTTCGTTCTGCGTCGCTTCAAGTTCCTCCTGGAGAGTGTCCCATTCATTGTTTTCGGCAAATTCATTAATGCTGCTGCCGCGACCGAGGAGCTTTTCGCTCACACCAAGTGCCTTTGCCAGTTTGATAATGTCCGACCCGATATTCTTGACCTGCTGGCCATCCTTTGCTTCCACGGCGATAAATCCGTCCGCAATCAAGCCGCCGAGGTTCAGGGCAATCTGAGCACGATTACTGTACGTGACTGGAATGGGTCCACGATACTGGCCCGCCCAGTTTATTTTCCCGGATTTTCCGAGCGCAGCGAAAAGTTCGCCCGGCGTTGGGATGCTGATCGTATCGGTTCTCGCCGCTTTTGCCAGTTGGTCAGGGGGAATGCTTCCAGTTTCGGCGCTGATGGCGGTGCAGATACCTCCCGCCAACACCATCACCGCTAATCCGGCTAAACGAGTCATCGCTGAGATTATGCGTGTCTCAGCGAAATTGCCAATATCAATCTCGTCCCACTCCGCAACGCCATATTTAGGTGCTGTCAGCTGTCGGAAAACGGGCATTCTGGCAGAAGAGTCGGTAAACTCGTGGGAAGGTGATTTGCGTCGCTTGCGGAAAGCTGTTCTAGTCGGCGCAGAGAATATGGCAAGCACTACCATTGACCGAGTACATGCGCGCGAGATTCTGGATTCGCGCGGTAATCCCACCGTCGAAGTTGATGTGCGACTCCAAAGCGGCAAATGCGGTCGCGCTGCGGTCCCAAGCGGGGCGAGCACCGGTGAACATGAAGCATGGGAACTACGCGACGGAGACAAGAGCCGCTTCGGAGGTAAAGGCGTTCGGAAAGCAGTCGCCAACGTCAATGAAAAGATTGGACCGGCCCTGAAAGGGTGGAACGCTCTGGAGCAGGCAAAAATCGACCAGAAGCTGATCGAACTCGATGGGAGCGCCAACAAAAAAAATCTGGGAGCCAATGCATTGCTCGGTGTTTCCCTGGCAGTGGCACACGCCGCCGCAGCGGCAAAAGATATGCCACTTTTCCGGTACCTGGGTGGACCTGACGCCAGGGTCTTGCCCGTTCCGATGATGAACATTTTGAATGGAGGCGCGCATTCTGATGCGCCGATTGATTTTCAAGAGTTCATGATTATGCCTCGCGGCGCGCCGAATTTTTCAGAGGCGCTGCGGTATGGAGTCGAGGTTTTTCATGCGCTCAAGGCTGTCCTCAAAGAGCGCGGACTTTCCACAGCGGTTGGCGACGAAGGGGGATTTGCGCCGCGTCTCAGTTCAGCCGCCGATGCGCTGGAATCGATTTCAGTTGCCATCGAAAAGGCCGGTTACCTGCCCGGTAAACAGATCTTTCTGGCGCTGGATGCCGCGGCTTCAGAGTTCTACGATAGTAAAAATAACGTTTACGTTTTTAAGAAGTCGGATGGTTCAAAGAAAACCGCGGACGAATTGATCGAATATTACGCCGAACTTTGCGAGCGCTTTCCGATCGTCTCCATCGAGGATGGTTGTGCCGAAAATGACTGGGATGGCTGGAGAAAATTGACCGCGAAGCTGGGCAAGAAGATTCAACTCGTAGGCGACGATCTGTTTGTCACCAATGTAGAATTTCTGCGCAAAGGAATTGCGGAGCATGTGGCGAATTCGATTTTGATCAAGGTCAATCAGATTGGCACGCTTACTGAAACGCTGGCGACAATCGATTTGGCAAAACAGCATGACTACACAACGGTGATCAGCCATCGCTCCGGAGAAACCGAAGATGCCACGATTGCAGACATCGCGGTCGCAACTAACGCCGGTCAAATCAAGACGGGTTCGCTTTCCCGAAGCGATCGGATCGCGAAGTACAATCAATTGCTGCGGATTGAAGAAGAACTTGGTGACAAAGCGGTATACGGCGTTACAATGCGCTAAGTGGATCAAACTTACGCCGACTTTCGCGCGCGCCGCGAAGCTACCGTATGGCAGCGATTGAACCGGACTCTTCGCGTTCTACTGGTACTGGCGATTTGGCTCATTATTGTGAGCTTATTTGTCCCACCGTACAAAAAATTGATGCAAAGCCGTGCAGAGATCGACAATCTGCAAAAGCAAGTACAGGAACAGCAAAATCTCCTGGCTCATCAGACCCGCGAGATCAATTTGCTGAAAACTGACCCAACCTATCTCGAAACGGTGGCCCGCGACCGCCTGGATTTGATGAAAGAAGGCGAAACGATTTTCCGCCTCGAATCACCGCGGACTTCCAAGCCGAAACCAGGCAATTCTACACGACGGTAACTTGCAGCTGCCCGGCACGGCGGCGCCCTGACGATTTTCGGGCGTTTTTGCGATTTGCAGCGGTTTCATTATCGTTTGGCATGCCAACTGAAGTCTCCATCCCTGACGCTGAGGATTTGAAGTCGCGTGTGCGCGAACTGCGGAGGTTTCTTTGACGTCGAAAAACTGCAGGAAGATTTAGCTGCAATTGAAAAGCGCATGGCGGCGGCCGATTTCTGGTCGAACCGCGAACGCGCTCAGGCCGACGTAGAGGAGGTTTCCCGGCTGCGATCGTTGATCAATCCGTTTCAAGAATTGGAACGTGAGATCGAAGACTTCGGCGCGTTGCATGAACTAGCCGCTGAGGAGAGCGATCCCACGGCTCGCGCCCACGCGGAGAAAGAGGTCGCGACGGAACATGATCGTCTGGCTCGCAAGCTCGATGAATTCGAGCTGCGCCAGTTCCTTTCCGGGGAGAACGATCGCGCAAATGCATTTCTTACAATTCATTCCGGAGCCGGTGGCACAGAGTCGTGCGATTGGGCCGATATGTTGCTGCGAATGTACCAACGCTGGATTGAGCGTAGCGGCTTTAAGTCGCAGACCGTGGATATTCAACAGGGCGAAGAAGTAGGGATTAAGTCCGTTACTTTGCTGGTAAGCGGCGAATACGCGTACGGGCATCTGCAAACCGAGCGCGGCGTGCACCGGTTGGTCCGCATCTCCCCTTTCGATGCAAACAAGCGACGTCATACTTCGTTTGCCAGCGTGGATGTTGTGCCTGAAATCGCCGACAGCGCTCCCATAGAAGTGAATCCTGCCGATCTTGAGATCGATACCTTCCGCAGCGGCGGGAAGGGCGGCCAGAACGTCAATAAGGTCGAAACGGCCGTGCGAATTCTGCACAAACCGAGTGGAATCGTGGTTGCCTGCCAGGCGGAGCGCAGCCAGGGACGCAACCGTGAGCTGGCCTTGAAAATGTTGAAGGCCAAGCTTTACGAAATCGAGCAGGATAAGAAACGCGCGGAAATCGATCGTCAATACGGAGAGAAGGGGGATATCGCCTGGGGTAGCCAGATTCGTTCGTATGTTTTTCAACCCTACCAAATGGTCAAAGATCACCGCACGGGGGCAGAAACAAGCAACGTGCAGGCTGTGATGGATGGCGACATCGACACGTTTATCCAGGCAAAACTGCGCGGAGACACAGCAGCCAGGGGGGACAAAAACTTCAGTGAAGTTTAGTGAGGTAGAAATCTTCGATTAGTCTTGAATCTGGCGTTCCAATTCTCGTTAGGGCCATGTTAGTCCTTCTTGCGTCGGCCACTCTGCTTGCAGCACTACCCACAGCAGTTCCCGTCGGTATCAGCCGTGATGATCTGCTGGGCATGTGGGTCACAGTCAGCGGCGATTGCAGTCAGGGCCGGCATTTTTTCAGCGCGGACGGAAAGTATAAGGTCTGGTGTTTCGATAGTTTTTCTGAGGGCAGATGGTTCTTGCGCAATGGCAACGAAATCGTTGTCATGCTCGGTCCGAAAACAACCGACGAGGATATCATCCTGATTATACGCTTCGATCGATATTCTGATCACGCAGCTCTTGAAGTCCGTTACCTGGATGGGACGCGCGAGAAATGGCTGAAGTGATAGCCTTTCAAACGACCTGCCTAACAGGAACTCCGGAGTCGTAACCGAAATCGCGGATCGAATTTTCCCCGGCTATATTTGCGGCAGCAGGCGAGACACGCTAGGACGCGGCGAACGCGGCGGACACGCCGAAACTCCAGCCTGCAATTGGGACAGTCATAAATAAAACGCGCGTTATACGTCCGAACCGGAAACGGAAGATTGTGACAGCGCTTTTCATCCGCAATTCCCAAATCCATGCAAGCTTGCCGCCATGCTGCGCCGTGAGGTGGAATTCTCCGACGGCCAGCGCGAAACTGCGCGAGAATGTGTGCCAACTCATGCCGCAAGGTGCGATCAATCTCGCTCGGATATTCAGCTAACCGCGGATTTAACAGAATGAGTTTATCGCGGTAATCAGCGCGACCAGCGGCTGTTTTGAGCCGCGGATTCCATTCAACGCGAAGTTGCATCGCGATTTGTCCAGCGCCATGCGCGCGCAGCAGATCGCGCGCGGTCCTTTCGAGAACGCCTTTGCTGCAGCCGCGGGCGTTGACCCCGGCATTATGCAACCCTTCAAGAGAGGCGAGGTCGACGACCTCAGCTACAGATGCTCGAAATGCGAATTCGAGTTGCCTAAGCAACGGCATACGCGCTCTTTCGCGTGTTCAACCGATCAACAATTTTCCGCACTGCGGCTCCGGCCGCTTGGATCTCGTCGGCCGTTGTCCATTTGCCTAAGGAAAATCTAACTGCCGAACGGGCGCGCTCCATGGGCAATCCCATGGCCAGCAAAACATGCGACGCTACGACCGATCCTACCATGCAGGCAGAGCCGCTCGAAGCGCAGACCCCCTCAAGGTCGAGTGCGATGAGGAGCATCTCAGAATCAATTCCCAGTAGGCTCACGTTCAGCGTATTCGCCAACCGAGGCGCACTTGCTCCGTTTTGTTTCGCCTCTGGAACATTTTGCGCAATTCGGGCCCAAAGCTCGTCGCGCAACCGTGCTTCCCGGTGCTGTTCTTGCTCGCGATCCTGCAACGCCCATTCGGCAGCTGCAGCCATGCCAACGATCGCAGCCACGTTTTCCGTTCCGGGCCGTCGTTGGTTCTCGTGAGCGCCACCGAACATGATCGGCTGGATTGACAGACCGCTGCGCAGAAACAGAAATCCTGCGCCTTTAGGTCCATAGAATTTGTGCGCGGCAAAACTGGCAGCGTCGACCAGGGAAAGATCGGTTTCAATTTTCCCAAACGATTGCACCATGTCACTATGCAGCAACACTCCTCGCTCCCGACATATCTTTGAAATTTCGCGCATCGGCTGAATAACGCCCGTTTCGTTGTTGGCGGTCATGATCGAAACGAGTCTGGTCTCAGTCCGAATCGCGTCCGCGAGTTGATCGAGATCGATTACTCCATCGTGCGAAACGTTGAGCCACGTGACCTCGAAACCTTCGTGATTTTCCAAATGCTCAACAGCATTCAGGACTGCGTGATGCTCGGTTTTAGCAGAAATCACGTGACCGCCTCGCTCGCGATGAGAGCGGGCCAGTCCGAACACAGCGAGATTACAGGATTCGGTCCCGCCGCTGGTGAAAACAAATTCATTCGGTTTGGCGCGTAGCAACGCGGCAAGTTTGTCGCGTGCGTTATCTACGGCGGCGCGCGTTTCGCGTCCGGCTGCGTGCACGCTTGATGGATTTCCAAAATGCCTGTCCAGGTACGGCAGCATCGCGTCGCGGGCGGCGTGGCACAGCGGGGTGGTGGCATTGTAGTCCAGGTAAATCATCCGGCTTTAACTCTGCTCCTTCGTTTGCGTTCGCTTGGGTTTGCTGTTGCTTTGACGCCGCCTTCTTTGTCAGACGCGTCCGTATTCTTTTCCGGGTCGTTTTCTCTGGTGGCCACACGCTTATGGCGTTTGGGCACAATCGCGATTTCTTTTTCCTCGTAGTAGACGAGCGAGTTCGGCGGAACGCTTTTTGTTAGAAAAACGTTCGCTCCTATTGTGGAATTGGCACCAATGACAGTGTCTCCGCCCATGATCGTGGTTCCGGCATAGATACAAACGCCGTCTTCGATGGTGGGATGGCGTTTTTTCCCGTGCAACGCTCGACCGGCGCCGAGCGAGCGCGCGATGAACGACACGCCCTGGTACAGTTTAACGTGCGATCCTATTTGCGTCGTTTCGCCTATGACAACGCCTGTGCCGTGATCGATAAAAAGGTGGGAACCGATTTCTGCTCCGGGGTGAATATCAATCCCGGTTCGGCTATGCGCCCATTCGGTCATGATGCGCGGAATAAGCGGAACTTTTCCGTAAAGCAGGTGTGCCATTCGATAAATGGCAATGGCTTCGAGCGCCGGATAAGCCAAAATGATTTCCTCATAACTGCGTGCAGCGGGATCCCCTTCGTACGCCGCATCGATGTCCATCCAAAGCATCCTGCGCACCGCAGGCAGTTGTTTGAGGAACGTGCTCAACACCTTTTCGGCTTTTATTTCAGTTGCCTCGTCGGGCGGCACTTTGCCAAGGCTCCTGCAAATTTCGGTTTTCAAGCGTGCGTGTAGATTCCTTATTCGAACTCGTGTCCGGTCTGCGAGATCTTCCGAACTCACCAGAGCTTCGCTGCGGAATCCGGGAAACATCAGGCTCAGCAATTCCGCGCAAGCCGCTTCGATAGAGAGGCGAGAGGGGAGCATGGCGGCCGCATCGAGATAATTGATGCCGCCCGTTTCACCATACGTTTGAAGCAGTTCGTCCACCGCTTCGCGATTGCTTGAGTCCATCACCCGAAATATGCCCCTCCTTACGAGTGAAAAAAAGTGAAAGATCGCTCTCTTCCAGGTTGTGCAAAACAGTGGGCGTTACGATAACTTTTAACTCAGCACATGAGCGCGCGCTTGAGCGACTATGATTACGCGTTGCCTCGGGAATTGATTGCGCAGCGGCCGCCCGAGCGACGGGGCGACTCACGATTGATGGTGTTGCGCCGCGATACGCAAGCGATTGAACATCGCCAGTTCAACGAACTGAGAATGGTTTTGCAACAGGGGGATCTTCTCGTTTTGAACGACACCCGCGTTCTCGCTGCACGCCGACTCTCAAACGATGGCGCGATTGAATTTTTGTTTCTTGAGCGTCTTGGTCCGTGCCGATGGAAGTGTCTTGTGAGTCCTGGCCGTAAAATGCGCTCAGGCGCGACGGCCCAAATCGGCAACGCCCTCATCTCCGTCGAAACAATTACCTGCGACGGTGAGCGAATTGTGGTGTTCGACAAGGATATCGATCCTTATTCCGACGGTTCAATGCCATTGCCTCCCTATATTCGGCGCGAAAGTGATAACCAAGACGTGACCCGCTATCAAACGGTGTTCGCGAACACGCCCGGCGCTTTGGCAGCGCCCACCGCTGGTCTTCACTTTACTCCCGAGATTTTGAGCCAGATTCCCCACACGTTTGTGACCTTGCACGTCGGCACCGGCACATTCCTTCCGGTCCGGTCGGACAATATTGCGGAGCATCACATGCACGCAGAACGCTATTCTGTTTCTTCTTCGGCCGCGGAGAAAATCAACGTGACCGATCGAACCGTGGCTGTGGGAACTACCGTGGTGCGCGTCCTGGAGTCGGCCCAGCGAATGGATGGCAAACTGGTAAGTCAGACAGGTTCAACAAATATCTTTATTCATCCGCCGTATCGATTCCGGGCGGTGGATGCTCTCGTAACCAATTTCCATTTGCCGCGCTCGACTTTGCTCATGCTGGTAAGCGCGTTCGCCGGACGCGAATTTTTGCTTCGCGCTTATCAAGAAGCAATTCGGGAGCGCTACCGTTTTTACAGCTATGGCGATTGCATGCTGATTCTGTAGGTGAACCTGTTGCGGCGGCGTGGCGCTGAGCGCGCGGTGTCGGTGGATGGCAGCCGACACGGCTGCCTCTAAAGGAAACTTGTGTTATTCTTCGCGCCAAATGCCCGAGCAGCCCAGAGGTGAATTGGTTATTCAAACGATTGCGATGCCTATGGATACCAATCCAAACGGCGACATTTTCGGCGGATGGGTCACTTCACAAATGGACCTCGGCAGCGGAATTCTTGCGGCGAAGACTGCGAAAAGTCGTGTTGTCACCGTAGCGATGGAGGGGATGTCTTTTCTTCAACCGGTACGGGTCGGGGACACAGTCAGATGTTATGCGCGCATAGATAGAATTGGCCGAACTTCCATGACCATCCCAGTCGAGGTGTGGGTAACCCGTTACATGACTGGAGAAGAGCTTCGTGTCACACATGGCGTGTTTACGTTTGTTGCGGTCGATGAGAACGGAAGACCGATTCCAGTGAAACGTGACGGTAACTAATGCTCTCAGCCGGGTCAGTCTGATTCATGGCGCCCTTCGCTTACCTTTTTGAGCGGTTTCCCTCGTTCGGTCAGACATTTTGCTATCGCGAGGTTGAGGAGCTTTATCGCCAAGGCACCACGCCGCCAATTTTCTCAATCCGGAATCCACAAGACGAACCACCCCAGGACTGGGATTCACGCATCGTAAGCCGCGTGCGTTACCTTCCTCAGGAGAAAGAATTGCTCGAAACTGTTCACCGTGCTGCAAAAAAAAGAAGACTCAATCCAGAAATCGTCGGGGCTCTCGACGCATGGGGGCGACGCACTGATTTTCTTCGGCTTTACCAAGCGGCCTATATCGGACTGCAGTTACAGGAGGAAGGGATCAGCCATGTTCACGCACATTTCGCCGGGATGGCCGCGCGCACAGCTTTCTGGATTGCCAGATTTTTTCCAATCACCTTCAGCTTTACCGCCCACGCCAACGACATCTTCGCACCCGGAAATTTCGAGGTCGGTCTCGACAAACTGATCGCGGCAGCAACCGTCATCATTACCGAAACGGATTATTCGGAGAACTTTCTTCGAGAACGGTTCCCAGCGCAGAGCGAGCGAATTCATCGGGTTTACAATGGCGTGGATCTGGCCGGCTTCGGTCGCGCGACGTTTTCATCTGATCCCCCTTTGGTGATTTCGGTTGGGCGATTGATCCCCAAAAAAGGTTTCGCCAATCTGCTTGACGCCTGCGTGCTGCTTGTTGGGCGTGGAGTCTCGTTTCGATGTGAGATTTTTGGTGAAGGTCCACTCGACAATCAATTACGGCAGCAAATTAGAGAGTTGGGCCTGCAGGACGTTGTTCAATTACCGGGCCCGAAGCCGCAACGTGAACTGAGAGAACGCCTCGCGGCTTCATGCGCTTTTGTTCTTCCGAGTGTCGCTGAGGCGGAGGGCGGAATGGACAACTTGCCTACGGTGATCATGGAAGCAATGGCCACGCGTTTGCCGGTTATTTCTACCAGGCTTGGTGGCATTCCAGAAATGGTGATAGACAACCAAACCGGATTTCTCGTCCCATCGGGAGATGTGGCAAAGTTGGCTGACGCAATCGAAAAAGTAATTAACGATCGTTCGTTGGCTCGCAGACTCGGGGAGACCGGTTACGAGCGAGCGCAAACGCTCTTCTCGATTGGGAAAAGCGTGCGCCAATTGAGTGCGTTGATTAACCCGAGTGCCTGAAACCTGCAGCCACCGGCCGATGGCAGCGTTAATCATGCGAGTGCTAACCGCTCACAGAGCGCTTGCTATAGCAAATCACGGACGCGCTCGACCGCGTGAAGATACACGTGATGTGGCCCGCCCCGCATGAGTTCTTCGCTCATCAGGCTGACTGGATCATTTTTTTTCGCAGGCATTAACTGTGGTAAACGTTGTTCGCGCGACTTGCCTCGCGAAACTTCCAAAAGATCGCCGCATTTGGCGTGAGTCACCAAAAATTCCACATCCGTTGTTGTAACGGCGACCTCATTGATTGGTTCTCCTGTCTGTTCGCGTAGTTCGACATCAATCTTCGAGCCTGTGGGACCAATGAACGAAAGCTTGTTGGCCAAATTCGTTTTCTCAGGCTGCCAGTTTAGTTGTGCTGCCAGCCAGCCTGCAAAGAGCACTCCGGTGGATCGAAAACCGGGAGCGAAATCGATCCGCACTTGCTTAATTTTGGCGAGGTTGTGATGGGAGGCGGGATGATCGAAGAATTGAGCCAGGGCAAAGCGGAGACTGTCGAGGCGGGTCCAGTTCAGGTCGCAGAGCACGATGCGTTGTTTGGCTTCGTTCTCAGCAGATTCCAATAAACGCATCTGAGCGCGAAAATCCTTCCATCCCTGACTGTCATAGATGACTCGATCGACCCATGTCCATAGTTGCACATCCATCGGCTCGCGGAATTCCTCCTGCCACCAGAGATAGAAAGGCAAATCCGAATGAAGATGGGAAAACACGACACTTGCCAATGAGGCGATACAATCGCCTTTGAGCAAAAATGAAATTTGTTCCGAACATACCTGGCTGCTCCCCACGCTGTTAACGTGACAATGTGCGCTGATCCAGGCCTCCACACGGTTTTCGCTGGCATCGCGATCAGCCTCAATCACGAGCGCTCGACAGGCGTGATTCTCAGTAATCTTTGCCATCAACTGCGTATTCTTTCTGAGCGAGCCTGGCTCTTCGGAATAAATAGCGAGGTTGATTAGCGAAGCGCGTGTAGCTGTTCCCTGGCTTTCCTGCCACAGCTTTTTGAGTTCCTGGTCGATCTGGGCGACTTCGACCGGCAGGCCTAACGAATAGGTTTCAGCAATCGCAGCCATCGTTCACAAACGTCTCCACGTATAGCCGTCGCGGGCCAGCAGGTCATCCGCGGCTTCCGGTCCCCAGGAGCCGGCGGGATAAAAATAAAGCTCCGGTGCATCCTTTTTCGCGTGCCACGCCTCTTCGATGGGATCGATGAACCCCCAGGCTTCCTCAACTTCATCGCGTCGCGCAAATAACGTGGCGTCGCCGCTCATCGCATCTAACAGCAGGCGTTCGTAAGCTTCCGGACTCGGCTTACCAAAAGAGGTTCCGTAGTGGAAATCCATTTTGACTGGTTCGATGCGAAAACTTGTGCCCGGGACTTTCGCATGGATGCGCAGGGAAATTCCCTCGTCTGGTTGAATACGAATGACGAGTACATTCACACCCCGTAAATCCTTGTTAAACAGCACCGAAGGGGGTTTTTTGAAATGAATGGAAATTTCAGTAGCAGACTTGGGAAGCCTTTTTCCGACCCGCAAATAAATCGGCACGTCCGCCCAACGCCAATTGTCGATAAAAAGTCGTAGTGCTACGAACGTTTCAGTCTGTGAATCGGGATTGACGTTTTTTTCCTCCCGGTAACCTATCACTGGCTCACCGTTAATCGCACCCTTGGTGTATTGCGCACGCACCACATTGGCGGCGATTTCGCTACGCGACCAGTGACGAAGCGATCGCACTACCTTGACTTTTTCGTCGCGAATACTGTCCGCGCCAAGGTCGGTAGGTGGTTCCATCGCAACAAGGCAGAGAAGTTGCAGGAGATGATTTTGAACCATGTCTCGCAGCGCGCCCGCCTGTTCGTAATATCCGGCACGATTTTCCACTCCGAGTGTTTCCGCCGCCGTAATTTGAATTTGTTCCACGTAGTGCGTGTTCCAAAGCGGGCCGAAGATCGCATTTGCGAAGCGGAGTACTAGGATGTTTTGCGCTGTTTCCTTGCCCAGGAAATGGTCGATCCGGTATGTCTGGTTTTCGCTGAAGGAATTGCGAATGATGCGATTCAGCTCTCGTGCTGAGGCGAGATCGGTCCCGAAAGGTTTTTCCACGATGACCCGAGCCCAGCTTCCTTCACACGTTTTGTTTAATCCGGCGGCTTTCAAGTGTTTGAGAATCGGCTCGAACTGGTCGGGACCAGCGGCGAGATAAAAGAGCCTGTTGCCGCGCGTGCCGTGCGTCTTGTCAATTTCATCAAGGCGCTGGGCCAGCGACTTGTAGCCCGCCTCGTCCTCAAACTCGCTCTGATGATAAAAAATCGACTCGGCAAAATTTTTCCAGATCTCGTCCCGTACTGGCTGGCGCGAGAATTTGCGCGTGGATTCTTCGAGATCGTGTCGGAATTCGTCATCGGTCTTTGGGCGACGGGCAAAACCTACGATTGTCACGGCCGGCGGGAGATCGCCATCGGCCGCGAGGTTGTACAGCGCAGGTACAAGTTTACGATGAGTCAGATCTCCGGTGGCACCGAAAATTACAATAGCGCATGGCTGTGGCACCGCGCGCGCAGACAAGCCTTCTCGCAGCGGATTTGGTTTCGGTTGATCAGCAGCTCGATTCATGTGCGAAACTGACCTGTCATTCTGAGCGAAGCGAAGAATCTCTGATCATTTCCGAATCGATCTTCACAAATCAGAGATGTTTCGCTTCCCTCAACATGACAGCGGCCGGCTAGGCGGTTCAGATGGGTAGCGGAAACCTTCGAGTCAAGTCGAGGACCCGTCGATGAACTTTTTCCAGCGCATCTGCATCGGAACGATTGGCCAGCGCTCCGGCAACCAAGTCCGCGATTTCCAGCATTTCTTCTTCCTTCATGCCGCGTGTTGTGACAGCAGGCGTGCCAACCCGAATACCGCCTGGTTTGAAGATTGGGTAAGTATCAAATGGGACACCGTTTTTGTTCACCGTGATTCCGGCGCGATCCAGAACTTCCTGCGCTTCTTTTCCGTTAATTTCTTTTGGTCGAAGATCGACGAGCATCAAATGGTTGTCAGTCCCGCCTGAGACGATGCGGTACCCATGCTTGGTAAGGCCTGCTGCAAGTGCTTTGGCGTTCAGCACAACCTGCCGCTGATATTCGCGGAATTGGGGTTGAAGCGCTTCATGAAAACAGACCGCCTTGGCTGCGATCACGTGCATGAGCGGGCCGCCTTGCACGCCGGGGAAAACGGTTGCGTCGATCTGTTTGGCAAACTTTTCCTGGCACATGACGATGCCGCCACGCGGTCCGCGCAGGCTCTTGTGCGTCGTGGTGGTGACAAACTGCGCGTGCGGGATCGGGCTGGGATGCTGACCGGCTGCCACCAGTCCTGAGATATGTGCCATGTCAATAAACAAAATGGCGCCGACTGAATCGGCGATTTGACGCAGGCGCGGAAAATCGATGATCCGTGGATAAGCTGAGGCACCGGCAGTGATCATTGCGGGGCGAACCTCTTCAGCTTGCTTTTGTAACGCGTCGTAATCGAGTTGCTCAGTCTTCTCGCTGACACCGTATTGCGACACGGTGTAGAATTTGCCGGAAAAATTCGCCGGGTGCCCGTGGGTCAAGTGGCCTCCGTGCGCCAAGTTCATTGCCAGAATCTTGTCGCCCGGTTTTAGCATCGCGAAATAGACCGCCATGTTCGCTTGTGCACCGCTATGCGGCTGCACATTCACATGCTCACAGCCAAACAACCGCTTTGCGCGATCGATGGCCAATTGCTCTGCGATATCAACGTTCTCGCAACCGCCATACCAGCGCTTTCGCGGATAGCCTTCGGCGTACTTGTTCGTCAGGACGCTTCCCTGTGCTTCCATGACTGCGCGGCTCGTGAAATTTTCGGATGCAATCAATTCGATGTTTTCCCGCTGGCGCTTTTCTTCGGCCATGATGGCATCGAAGATCTCTGGATCAACCCGGCGCAATGCGTCGCCGTATCGGGGTTGAGGTTTCGAACCGCTTAATCCAGTCTCGATGCGGTGAGGAATAGGGTCCATGGTACGAGAAGATAGCTCGCGTCTGTGCCCCGCACCAGGCCGCACCAATTGGCCTTGTTCGACGAATGCAAGGACGCTTGGTAAGGCATTGTTAATGATCCGGGCACAATGTTCGTACACTTCCCGACCCAGGCCGATCGGGTCCGGGACATCCCGCCATACGGTCGTACCTGGCTCCTCGAACTCGCGCAGCAAAAACGATTTTTCAGCGCCTTGGGGGAATAAAGTTTGGATTGTCTCCAGGTGAGCACCCGTCATGGCGAAAATGTGTGTCGCTCGGTCGACTAACGCGGACGTTAACGGCTGACTACGCAGGCTGCTAATGTCGGTGCCCTGTTCTGCGCAGACTTCAACTGCATAAAGACTTGGCGGCTGGCCTCGCACGGCGTGCACTCCGGCGGAAATCACTTCGATGTCGTTTCGGTTCCCCAGTAGACGGCGAAAAAGCCCTTCCGCAATTGGACTGCGGCAGATGTTACCGGTGCAGACAAACAGGACGCTTTTCACAATTTGAAAGCGCGAGCGAGCGCAATCGCAACCTAAGATTGATGCGACTCAAGTCAATTTCGCGGAACTTTCCGGAAAGAAATGACGCCGTAGCTGGCTGGCCGCTGACTCCGAACCAGGCAAACCGCCATGGATTGGAGCAGGCGCGATCTGCGTCGGATGACTTAGCCGCGAGGAAGTTGCAATCTAAACTTGTGCCAAACGTACAAAACAACGATCGCTCCAAGGATGGAAACAATCAGACCTCCCAGGTGGAATTTGCCCCCTGCACTTGGCGGATAAAACAAATGGGTCACGGCGCCGCCGATAATTGATCCGACTATACCGAGTACGACAGTCCACGTGATCGACAGGTGCGTATGCATAAGCGCTTTGGCCACGCAACCGACCAGGAAACCGACAAAAATATACCAGATTAGGTGAAGCATATGTCTCTTTTTAACTGCTGATCCACCAAAATTACTGGCAGGAATAGCAGAACTGTTGAAGCGCAGCCATTTTAAAATTTCAAGGGCAAAGCTAGCCGTGGTTAATTGGAACTTCTCTCTAAGACGGCTTGCGTTATTTTAGCTGTCTTCGTTCCTTTGCCCTAATGACGATCGACACACTGCGCCATGTGCCGTTGTTTGAGTCGCTCGATGACGAGTCCGCGCGACAATTGTGCCAATTGCTCGAGACTATCGATTGCAAAGCCAAGACGTCTTTGTTTCGCGCGGGCGACGAAGGGAATGCAATGTACGTGATCGAAAGGGGCAAAGTGCGCATTAGCGTCCGCGGCACCGATGGACGCGATATGACGCTGACCGAGTTGGGGCGTGGCGATTTTTTTGGCGAGATGGCGTTGCTGGACGGTCAACCGCGCTCGGCCGATGCGCTGGTCGCGGAGGATGCGCGATTGGCCGTTCTGTCGCGCGAACATTTTTTGTCTTTCGTGCGCACCAACCCGGAAGTTGCTCTGGAGCTGCTCACGGCCCTGGCCAACCGCCTGCGAAATACCGACGAGCTGTTGCGCCGGAGTGCCACACGCAATGTGAATGTCGAAGAAGCGGCGCAGCTCACGTTTGCCGATCGCGCGGCCGATGTCATTGCCGAGTTTGGCGGCAGCTGGAAGTTTATTCTTGCTGCGGTGTTCTTTTTCAATGTGTGGGTTTTGATAAATACGTGGCTGCTTGCCAACAATGGTTTCGATCCATACCCGTACCTGTTGCTTAGCACCGCCATTAACATGCTTTCTGTCCTGCAGGCGCCGATCATTCTCATGTCGCAGAATCGCCAGTCTCACAAGGACCGGCTTCGCTCTGAGATCGATTATCAAGTAAACTTGAACAATGAACTTGCTCTAAACGAAATTCTTGAGCGGCTGAAAGCTCTTGAACGCGACTACTTGAAGAAGACATCGGATCCCGCAGAATAACCATATTGCCGATGTTTATCTGTTTCAGATGCAGAACAATTCTTGTATCGGTTCAAGGGGTTGTGATTGAATTCTCTCTATGAAGCAGCTGTCACTTTTGATTCTCCTGGCCTCAGCTTTCGTTGTGTTCCTGCCCGGGTGCAGTTCGGGGCCAAGTCCCGAGCAACAAGCCCGCGAAGCGGACGAACAAAAAGAGGCCGCGCGTCAACAGGCTGAATTTCGCAAAGGTCTTCCGCCTGTGGCTAACCCAGGCCGGGGTTGGTAACCGCGGGAGAGGGTGCCATTCGTTAGGCGGCTGAATCGTCACGGGCTTGCCTCGAAAGATCCGACGTGGCAGAGCCATTAGACATTCTTGCGTCGTCATTCAAACTGAATCATGCGCTCGCGCTGGAAGCGAATCCGATACCGGTTGGAGTGGTTCGGCCTTTACCTGGCGACGAAAATAATTCCGTTATGCTCGCGAAAGGCGTGCTATCGCCTTGCTCAATTTACCGGGGGATTACTGAGTCTTCTGGATCGGCCTCGGTACCGAGTTGCGTTAAACAACCTCGAAGTCGCGTTTGGCGAGCAGTTTTCTCCTGGCCAGCGGCGTAAGATCGTCCGTCAATCGTTTCAGCATTTCGCCCGCTCAATGATCGATTTGCTTTGGAGTCCGCGACTGACTCCGTTGAACTTTCTTTGGTATATCGAGCTGCAAAATTTCGAAGAGACCATGCGTAATACAGGGCCTGAGCGCAGCGTGATTATTGCGTGTTACCACTACAGTAACTTCGAATGGCTTAGTCTGGCCTGTGGCTTTCTCGAGCTCAAAGGAACGATTATTTCGCAGGAGTTCAAAAACTCATTGCTTGATCCGATTTTTAAAAACCTGCGCGAGCAGTCGGGACATGAGCTCATCCCGCGAGAGCGCGGCATCGTCCGGCTTTACAAGGTACTGCGGCGAAAGGGCCGCACGGCGCTCCTGGTCGATCTCACGGTGCCGCCAAGTCAGGGTGCGGTGGCAATTGATTGTTTCGGATTAAAAACCAGCGTGACTTCGGCGCATGCCTGGTTGAACGAACGCACCGGCGTGCCAATCATTCCGGCACATTGCGAGCCTCTGCCGAATGGGCGCTACAGGCTAATCTTTCATCGGAAGATCACCAACACAGGCGGACTGAGCCATCAACAAGTTGCTCAGGCATGTTGGGACTCATTCGAACCGTACGTGCGAAAGAACCCGGCTCCCTGGCTTTGGATGTACAAACATTGGCGCTATCTGCCGGCTAATGCAGATCGGCCATATCCCTTTTATGCGAATTCTTACCGACCTTTCGACGAGTTACTCGAAGGTGAAACGCACAAAAGTCCCACCGAAGAGAGCGGAAACCAGAAAGAGTAGGTTGCTCCAGGTATCCATTTTTCCATAAAACTCCCCGCTCGCGATGGCAAAGAGAGCACGCGCTGCAGAAGCAAGTGAAGCTATAGCTACGACATTACTTCCTCACGGGTTGTTCGTAACCAATTGAGCGGATTCCGCCATTTAAAGTTTATCGGAGACTTTTTGAATCAGATCCCGCTGCTCGTTTAGCTCCGCTTTCAGCAACTCGAGTTCTCTTTGTTGTTCCTCTACTTTGCGATGTTCTTTGATAAACTCATTGAGCAACATCGCATTAATTTGCTCGTAGCGGACCGATTCGGGTTCACCGTCTGGATTGCGCCCGACGAGATCCGGATAAACCTCTGCGACTTCTTCAGCAATCAAACCAAATGCAAGTGTCTGCGTGGAATCATATTCCTTGTGATAACGAAACCTCACCGGTCTCAGGGCATAGATCGCCTCGCTTGCCTTCTCCATGGGCTTAATGTCATGCTTGTAGCGGCGTGAAGAGACGTTGCCGCGACCAAGCCTTCCTGTGCTGGTTATGGTGACAGAGTCCGGATCAGTACCAACGATGGGCTGCGCGTTCGAGTAGATGCGTCCGATGAAGCAGCTATTATCCACGTTGGCGCCTATGGTCCCTATGCAAGTGACGTTACTCGCAGTCGTAACAGTGTTACCAGCACTACTGCCTAAAGCGATATTTCCACTTCCGGTGCTCACTCCAAGTGCATTGTTGCCGACCGCGGTATTGTTGTTGCCGGTACTATTGGTTTGTAGTGCATGAGCGCCAACAGCGGTATTTTGCGCAGCGGTGGTGTTCAGTAGCGCGCTGCTGCCCACAGCGGTATTGAAATTTCCCGTTGGCTGATTGGCCAGTGCAACAAAGCCGACTGCGGTGTTTTCCTGGCCGCTAATGTTGCCGAAGAGTGCCTGCTGACCGACGGCAGTGTTAAAGTTTCCATCGACATTGTTGAACAGGGCCCTGTCCCCCATAGCTGTGTTAACGGCGCCGGTGGTGTTGCTAAACAGCGCGAACGCACCATTCGCCGTGTTGCTGTCGCCGATGGTGTTGCTAAGAAGAGCGCCGGCGCCCGAGGCCGTATTTTCGTTTGCCGTGTTAGCAAGGAGTGAGCCGGCACCTACGCTGGTGCAGAAGCTGCCGTCGGTGAGACTTAGAAGTGAATATATCCCAACTGCTGTGTTGTATGTTCCATCCCCAAGGCTCAACAGCGCTGAGCTTCCCTCGGCCGTATTGCCTCCCGGGTACCCGCCATCCGGCGGTGGAACGACAGCCTCCGATTCTGAAAACGCAAAGCAGATCAGTGAAAATATGAGGAGTAATGGAATAGGTGTTTTCATGTTTCGGAGTTTGGCGAGTATCTAACAACGTTGTCGAGATCAAAACTTTGCGTGTCGGCGATGGAAAATTTCTTCCCGTCGTGATTCTGCCCAATTGATGCTTCTGATTTCTGCATTTACCGGCTCTGAGTCTCTCTTTTTGTTGTTATCCCGCGACTGCAACTTGATTGAATCGGGTTCGCGGATTAAGCGTGTTCGCGTCATGTCTCGTTTCTCGGCAACGTCAACTAGTGAATTGCTGCGCGCCCATTGTGCCGCAATCGCGAAGGAAGAAGCCGTACTGCGAGAGGGTGGAGGAAAAGCCGGCCACGAACGTCAGCGAAAGATGAACCGGCTTCCTGTACGTGAACGGCTAAGTCGTCTGCTCGACAAAGATTCACCATTCTTCGAGATCGGTCTTTGGGCTGCTTACAAAATGTACGAGCAATGGGGAAAAATTCCGGCAGCCGGCGTGGTCGCGGGCATAGGCAACGTCGAGGGCGTTCCATGCATGATTATTGCCAATGATGCCACGGTAAAAGCCGGTGCGTTCTTTCCGCAAACAACCAAGAAAGTTATCCGCGCACAGCGCATCGCCTTCGAGTGCGCACTTCCCATTATTTACCTTGTCGATTCCGCAGGTGTGTTTCTTCCAATGCAGGATGAAATTTTTCCTGACGAGGATGATTTTGGCCGCATCTTTCGCAATAACTCGGTTATTTCAGCAGCTGCGATTCCGCAATTTGCTGCGATCATGGGCAACTGTGTAGCCGGCGGCGCCTACCTTCCTGTCCTTTGCGACAAGATCCTGATGACAAAGGGGAGCGGGTTGTACCTTGCGGGTCCGTCGCTGGTGAAGGCAGCGATCGGCCAGATTGTCGATGCTGAAGAACTGGGCGGCGCGCAAATGCACGCCGAAATCAGCGGGACGGTAGATTTTTTTGAAAAGGACGATCCGTCATGCCTGAAACGACTTCGTTCCCTCGTTGCATTACTGCCTGAATCGAAAGACTCGAAAGTTCCAAAGAAATCCAGCGGAACGTTCAAGCCCGCGAAGAATCCGGACACGGTTTACGATCTGATTAGCTTCGATGGTCAGAAGCAGTACGACACCCGCGATTTACTGGCCACGGTCGTAGACGAAGGTTCCATCGACGAATACAAGGCCGATTATGGCAAGACAATCGTCACTGCGTATGCACGGATTGCCGGACGCCCCGTGGGGATTGTTGCTAACCAGCGTTTGCAGGTCAGGACAAAAAAAGAGGGAATTCAAATGGGAGGTGTTATTTACTCGGATAGCGCGGACAAGGCGGCGCGTTTTATCATGGACTGCAATCAAACAAGCTTGCCCATCATCTTTTTTCAGGATGTTACCGGATTCATGGTAGGCAGGGACGCCGAACAGAGCGGAATAATTCGCAGTGGCGCGAAACTGGTGAATGCCGTTAGCAATTCAGTTGTGCCAAAGATCACGGTTGTTGTGGGTGGATCATTTGGAGCGGGGAATTATGCCATGTGCGGCAAGGCATATGACCCACGCTTCATTGTCGCCTGGCCGACTGCGCGCTATGCCGTGATGGGGGCCTCGCAAGCATCAGACACAGTTTTTTCAATACTCGCTCGTGCACGCGAGCGAGGCGACAAAAAGGCAACTCAGGAAGAACTGGAAGAACTCCGTGTAAAAGTGAAGCAGAGTTACGAAGAACAAACAGATATTCGCTATGGCGCTGCGCGCGGCTGGATCGATGCGATCATTCAGCCCGATGAAACCCGCAGCGTTCTGATTCGTTTGCTGCAATACGTGACACGGCCGATGCCGCAAGCCAATTTTCACACTGGTGTTATCCAGGTGTAATGCATTTCGCCTCATCGCATGCAACCTTTAAGCGCCTGTTTCCCGGTGTCATGTTGAGCAAGGCGAACGATGTTTGCAGAGTCACCCCCGCAGCAGGGCAAGTTACAACCAGTCAGAGATTACTCGGTCCGCTCCCAATGACAAAGACCGCACTGGATTAACGTTCGATTCAAGTATGCCGACCATTTTAATCGAAAAGCAGACACCACAGGTCACAGTTCTGACTCTCAATCGACCTGAGCGCCGTAACGCGCTGACCATTGAGCTGCTCACTGAGCTAACTGCGGCGATCAAAATTGCGTCGGACGAACCGCACGAGCGCGTACTCATCCTGCGCGGAGCAGGCGCATCGTTTTGCACGGGAATGGACTTAAAGGAGGCAGCTGACCATAGCAAGGCGCACGCCACAGCTGAGATGGTTGCGAACGCTTTGATAGCCATCAGCCAGTCACGTCTTGTGACGATTGCTGCCGTTCATGGGGCAGCGGTTGCCGGGGGAGCGGGCATTATGTCAGCGTGCGATTTTGTCGTCGCCGCTCAGGGCACAAAGATCGGTTATCCCGAAGTGCGTCGCGGGCTTGTTGCTGGGCTGGTGATGACGTTTCTGCGCCGGCAGGTTGGCGAGAGGAATATTCGCGAACTGTTGTTAGGCTCCGAATTAATTGATGCGGATCAGGCGAAGCAAATTGGTCTTGTTAACCGAGTCGTTCCCCAAAATGACTTGATGATTGAAGCGCAGCGATTCGCACAATCGGTTTTGCAAGGCGCGCCTGGCGCTTTGACACAAACAAAACGACTAATTGAAGAACTTTGGTCGAGTTCGGTGAGTGAAGACATCCAGGTTGCGTTGAAGTATCACATGCAAGCCCGGGAAGCAGAAGAAGCCCGTGAAGGCATAGCCGCGTTCAACGAGAAGCGGAACCCAAAATGGGTGGAGCCGTAGCGAGCGACGTGGGACGTAAAAGGTGGAATCGATGGTCCCGAATCGGCTGCCATGAGGCCGCCACTGCCTGTTGGGGGCAACACGTTCCACCTTTTAGTGGATGGCGAGCTGGGGACTAACGCTGCCTGCTTTGCCTTGTGATCTACGCAGGCTGCGGCGGCGGAGCAACAGCCATGCCGGCTGACGTCGATGGCCCTTGATACTGAGCGCTGCCGAAGCCGAGAATTGGCCAGAAAATAATTCCTAAAAGGGCAAGACCAATGCCGAAGCCAACACCTTTGCCGAAACTCTTGGCCATATCGATGCACAGAATAATTCCTATGATAAAATTAACAAAAGGGATGAACAACAAAATGATCCACCAAGCCGGTCGGCCTACAATCTTGCACCAGATATAAATGTTATAGATTGGGATAATGCTGGCCCATCCGGGTTGTCCAGCTTTCGTGAACACCTTCCACATCGCAACGATTAGCAGGAGTGCGACTAGCAACCCGACGATCATTGCGGCTGGGCTGGGTGGCTCGCCTTGTGATGAGTATGAATACTCGACTTGGGCGAGTAACGATAGGGGGTGAATGAGGAGATGTTGCATGAGTGATATCATATGAGTTAGGGGTTGAAGCCTCCGGTCTAAAGGGCTGCTTCTTGATAGGCAAGCAAAAACTTTCAGGCCTTCTGGCTGCAGGTTCGATAGATATGACTAACGGGATTTTAGCTGACAGATACCACTAACCCGCCGTCATCATCTCCCCCGTTGTCATCGCCACCATCAACGTCTCCGGTATCCGTGTCGCCTTCGCCTTCGTTATCAACGTTGTCGTCGTTGCCGAGATTTCCATCGTCGTCGCCCAAGCCATCCCCGTCCAAGCCATTGTCGTCGCCTGAAGGCTCCTCTTCATCGACGCCTTCGTCTTCCTCTGCCTCAGACACGTAGAACCATTGCTGTTCGTGGATGCATTTTGTGACTGCAGGCAGCGTACGGCTTGGTTTCATCCCGCCTGCCATCGTGAGAACACTAAGGAAGATGCAGAGTGTAGCGCTCACGAGTGTTTTCACAGCAGGAGTCCAGCGTGACGAGGCGAAGACGGATAGTCAATCACAATGACGATCGGCCATACGTGACTTTACGGATCATTGTCCGCACGCGATGATCGCCCGCACGTGAAAACCAACAGTACATCAGGAGATCTGGCAGGTCGGGGTTACCAGGCGCGCCGTTGGGGTGTTCCGGCCGCGTGGCTGACGCTCTGCGTCGTTTGGAGCTCCACCTGGCTAGTCATCAAGATCGGCTTGCGTGATTTGCCCCCAATTTCATATGCCGCCATACGTTTCATAATCGCCATTGTTGTGCTTTTCGCGGTGTCTGTCGGGCGAGTGGGCTTGTTACCCCGACGCAACGCCGATTACCTGCTGCTCGCTTTCACCGGCCTTCTGATGTTTGGGGTTAACTACGGTCTTCTTTTTTGGGGTGAACTTCACGTCTCATCCGGTTTGGCTGCAGTGCTGCAGGCGATTATCCCGATTTTCGGGATGATTTTTGCCCACCTCATGCTGCCGGACGAGCCTTTGCAGCTGCCCAGGCTTTTGGGGGCGCTGCTCGCGGTCGGCGGCGTCGCAATCATTTGCGAGCGTCTTCTCGGCTTCAACGGAATGATGGCGTTCTGGGGCGGCCTGGGCATCATACTTGGAGCGGCGAGTGCGGCTTTTTCGAACGTCTTGATCAAGGCGCGCGGAATCGAACTAGCGCCGGCGATGATCGCTGCGTGGCAAATGGTTTTCGGCGCGACGCCACTGCTTTTGATAGGATTCGTCGTTGAAGGAAACCCCTTTACGTTTCATTGGAGTGTCACGTCCGTCGTATGTTTGCTTTACCTCGCGATAATTGGCTCGGCGCTAACGTTTTTGCTGCTTTACTGGCTGTTGCCACGCATGACTGTAGCGCGGCTGCAAGCGATTTCGCTGATCACACCACCGGGGGCAGTCGCGCTGGGATGGGCGTTAGGTGGCGAGACCTTCTCCGTGTGGTCCCTAGTTGGTGCGTTCCTCGTCTTATCCGGTGTCTGGATGATTTTCCGGAAAAGCAATGAAGAGGAACCGATGATCCAGGAAGGCTGAACTCAGCGATTTAGTGTTAGAACAACTGCCGACCTAGCGGTGTGCAGCACACAGTTCGCGCCTGGTGAGTTTCGGAATGATTATACATTTGCCTGTACCCACGCAGCGATAGTTGCCTGGGAATGAATCGGACCAAACAAACGATCAGGGCAGCTGGTTCCGCCGCAGCGGCTGTAACCCGGCGTGAAATCGTGACCAAAAATATTCGTGTGCGGAATGTTGTATTGCTGAAGCAACCAGCGAATCAGCCTTGTCGAAGCGGCTGCCTGTGGCGGTGTAAGTGAGTCCGTTTCGCTGCCGACATGCTCGATGCCAATCGAGTTTTGGTTGGCGCCCATGCAATGATTCGCGCGGTCGCTATCACTTACCATTTGGTAGATGTCGCCGTTTCGGTCGATGACATAATGTGCCGAAACCTGCCGGCCATAAGGCTTTTGAAATTCGGCCAGGGCGCTGGAGAGCGAACCTTCAGTGCAATGCAGCACAATTTTATCGATCCGCGCACCATTGCGGCATGAGCAATTGGGACTTTTGAGAAATTGTTTAATGACCGGTTTTACGTGCGGATTACTGCTGCCATGGCCTGCGCGGCTTACCTTCAGCCCGGGTTGCACAGGTATGGCCCTTCGGGCCGAGATGGTTATCCGGACGATGTCATCCGTATCCAAACCCAGAGCCGCGGCAAGTCCCGGGGATAGGTCTGCTACACGTCCGGTCGAGGCATTCGGACCCCAATCGACGGGGCGCGCATCAACGACGCGACCATTCGCTGGATTTTCGACGCGTGCGAGTGCGCGTCGCAAAAATTCCCTGGGGGTCTCGGCATAATTCCAACGGCACGCAAAGTAGAATTGCTCCGGGTTAAGTCTCCGCCCAAGTCCGCTTGTTCCGGGTGGAGGCGCCGGAAGAAACAAGTATGCATATTTCGGATTTTGAAGATCAGCCTTGGTGAAAAGAGCGAGGTCTTCATTTGCAGCCATGCCGAGATCGTGCGGCCCACCAAACGTGGACATTTTACCTTCCACTCGAAAAAGAATTTCTTCAGGCTGCGCGGGTGACGATCGTACTGCGACTGCTTTCCTGGGTTTGTTTGATCTCGATTTTTTGGATGACGATTTCGGCTTCTTCGTACGTCTGATTTTATCTCGCGAACGCGCACGAGCCGGCTTACGAGGCTTTGGCTTACGTTTCCGTGGAGGCATTCGCCGTCAGTTATTGCGGGGGCCAGGCATGACCACGCGTGAAGCCGAGGTTTTCCAGCACACCGCGATCACGGCCGCGCAAAATGTTCCGCATCAGTTCGATGGTACCGTCGGTGAGGAAATATGCGCCGTGGATGTCACGCACTCCGGGGTCGAAGAAACTTGAACAGTCAACGTCCCAGACATTATCGGTTGGAGAGGAGGCATCCGCCAGGGGCGGATGGCTTGAAAGACCGCTGCGACCCAGACGTCGCATTCCAAAATGTTTCAAACCGGCAGAAGCGCCGAGCACGGAGTCGCGTCCGCTAAAAAGCGCGGTGACGCGATAGGTCAGGTTCGCAATCGCATTGCCGTCATCGTTATCGGGTGCGCCGAGATCGAATAAATCGCTATCCACGTCGGCTGCCACCATTACAAGTTGGTTGAGTAGACTAACGAGTAATGGCTGGTTCTTTCTCGTCCACGCTGAAGCCATGGCCTTTTGCAAGACATAGTTCCCCATGCTATGGGCGATAAGAGATACTTTTGCTTTGCAGGCCTTGGCAGGATTATTGATCGTTTGCTCCTGTTTCTTGACCAACCAGTCAAAAAGAGCGCTTAACACGTCTGCAAGGTCGTGAGCGCACAACCTTGCATGTGACCGGTCCGGTTCATATCCCAACATGCTCCCGCGCGACGGCCAATCGTACAGGATACAAAGTCCCATGCTATCCGGTCCATCAAACAACCTGGTGTACAAATCCTGATAAAACCGGGTGGCCTTTGCGAACGTTTGATTGTACCCGTGCAAGAGCAGAGTTACATGGCATTGTTCCTCATTCTCTGTTGCGTCATACGTTGGGAAGCGGTCCGCTGCGGCAACGAGTAATTTTTGAAAGTTACCACGAGTCACCTGGCGCCAGTTTTTGATGTCTGTAAGCGAAAGCTTGTCGCTGACCCAAAACGTGAGGCCGTCAAAATTTACATCGGCTCCGGTCCCGCCGTTACTACGGTCATTGATCATCCAATACTTCGGCATGGAATTCTGATGGAGCTATTAATGCACCAGGCGAATAGTCCAAAAATCGTCTGAAAGATTGTCGGTAAGCAAATAGGAGTAAGGCATCGTGAAGTATCCGCCTTTACCCCAGCTGGAGCCCCACGAGTTCCGGATGATGAAGCGCTCTATTTTATCGTCGTAACCGACCGCAAGAACAGCATGGCCCCCGACAACTCCTTCTTTCGGCTTGGGCATTTGCAGCACGCCGGTTTTGGCGACTTTGGAGCTTTCGAAGCTTTCGTAAACAGTAAATCCAAATACGAACGGGAAACCGTCTGCAAGGCAGCCTTTCATCTGGGAAAGCGTCCGGTCAACTCGTTGATAACTCACTGCGCGGTATTTTTTCGCCTCTTTGTAACATGACGGTGGCGGCTTCTGACGCGGCTTGGCGCCGACAGACCAGAGGTTAGTCATTGAATCGGCGGGCGTATCATCGTAGGACCACTTAGTCTCCGGACAAGCGCCTTGCTTGGCTACACTTTTAATCCCATCGCGAATCTGTGCACCATTATCCAGCGGTATGCTGTGCTCCATGCTGCGTTCGTTGTAATAGATAAAGAGACGCGACGGAATAAAGTCCCGTAGCTTCTGTTTTTTACGATCAAACTCGATCGCGGCCGCGATTGCGTTCGCGGTGCACGAGCCGATTGCCCCCTGGTTATAAACGCGTGGGCAATGTTTTCGCAGATCGGCTTTGGTGGGAAGCACGCGCAGTTTTGCCAGCGGTGCGGAGTAAAGATGATCGCGATTATCAGGCAGGTCAGGCATCCAGCCGAGCCCGAATCGATTATTCGTTTTGGTGGGCTTTTTCACTGTTTGGCTTAAGAGTTGAATGAAGCGAGCACAACCGACTTTCCATTTAGTTAGCAGCAGGCATTTTGCGCTTGCTGCGTCTGAGCCTTTTACAAATTCAAGGACCTCAGTTCAAGACTTCTTTCCAGTCGTCACGAAATGCTCGTTCGCACTGTGTAGATGATGTAAAATGATCAGGTGCATTCAGCGTGGTCACTGGCACTTGCGCAATCAACACACAGTCCTTCGATTACTGAACTGCCGAGTTCTCGCTATGGCCCTGTCAAACTCCAGCCAGGCGGGATGGTTGGCCCGAATGCGGAGCTGATGTAAACATTGTTATCGAGATACCAGATTGCGGTCTGTCGAGTGTCGGCCCTATAGAGTATATAGTCCGGATTGCCGTCACTGTTGAAGTCGCTTGTGGCTACCAACGCCCAGCCACCAGGAACAATAGGACCCCAGGCGGCGCCGATCAGACTTGGGCCGGACAGGTAAGCGATAGCTGTATAGCCCGAGCTAGGATGGAATAACAGGTAGTCTTCGTGACCGTCGCGATTGAAGTCCGCGAGTCCTACGATTGCCCACCCGGGCGGCAAACTTGGACCATAGTCGCCACGAATATAGACATTGTTGTTCATGTACCAGATGGCTGTTTGGTACGTGCTACTATCATAAAGCACGTAATCGGGTTTGGCGTCGCCGTTAAAATCGGCTGTGCCAACTAATTCCCATCCGGCGGGGAGAGTAGGTCCGTAAGCGCCCCTTACGTACGAAGGCCCGGAGAGATACCAGACTGCCGTCTGACGCGTGTTGAGACCAAATAACGCATAATCTGGATCGGTGTCCTGATTGAAATCTCCCAGTCCCCTCAACCCCCAGCCGGCAACGAGAGTAGGGCCATAGGCGGACCCGATAAAAACGTTATTGTTCAGATACCAAATTCCGGTTTGGCGCGTGTTGATGTTACGGACTACCCAATCCGGATGACCATCGCCATTGACATCACCTGCGTCAGCCCTGGCCGCGCTTGCAACAGTAGTTGGCACTTTAAAGGCGTAGATCTTGTTGTCGGCGGGGTAGTAAATCCGACCGCGAGCCACAATTCCAGTATTCCATCTCCTGGTGCCGCTCATCATCTCGTTCGCACCACCACCGGAATAAATTACAGTCCCGGTATTGCCATCGTAAGCGTGCAAGCGCCCGTCACCTCCCGCACCGGCTACCCAGACGATGGCGTTGTTCACCCCGTCTGTCGAAGTAACCCAGGCCGAACCTAGACCTGTCTGATTGACGCTCCACGCAGGAATTATCGCAGGCGGACTTGTGGCAGTCACTTTGTACGCAGCAACAGCATTGTTTTCGGTATGAAAAACAAAATATGTTCCCTGGCTTGTGTGGTAAGTGGCGGCAGATTGGCCACGCACAGCAGTCGGAAGAATTGCTGATGCGATAGGGGCAGTGACGCCCCCAAGATTGTTGCGATCAAGCAGGTAGGCCATTCCATCTTTGCCCAGTGCGAGGACCAACTGCGAAGGTGTAGCTCCCGGGACATCAACAAGTGTGGCGCTTACGCCACCAAGATCCGTATCAGTTTGATCCAGAGAGAACCAGTTAGCAGGCGCCCAAAAGCCGCTAAAGACAGGGCCGGCCTGCAACCGAATGACAGCTTCGCCCCCCATCCAGTTACCCTGTGTGTTAAAAGTGTTACCGGTAATCACAAACATGTTGGTACCATCGCTGGCAACTCCTGAGTGGCCCCAGATTCCGCCACCGATAGCGGCCGTTGCCCACGCCCTTACGCTTGCAGGGTTGGCGATTGATATACCAATAACCCATCCATGGTATGTGCCGCAGTCTCCTGCGTGGCCGGAAAAAGGCACGTATACGGTGCCGTTGACGATTGCGAGGCCACCTCTCTCGTTCTGCACGGTCGAAGTGAAACTGGTACCGTTGAAACTTACAGTCGCATCCAGATTAACGGGCCAGCCAGGATTAGTCGCTCCAGTGTCCACGTTGAGTGAGTAAACGAAATGTCTTTTCGGGTTGCCGTCGATCATGGCATCGAGGAAAAGAGATCTGGAAGTAAGATCGATAGCAGGGGTACCAGTAATGCCAAGCGGGCTGATGTTGCCGCACGGCAGCCCTGAGACAACAGGCGGCCCGAGACTTCGTTGCCAAATAACGCTGCCGTTTTCAGCGTTAAGCGCGTAGACATTATTGGATTCCGTCACTGCGATAACAACGGCTCCGTTTGGTCCGCCTTCTACGTAGAGTGGCTGGGCATAGACGTTGCCGGAGATCGTTCCGTTAAAGTTTAGATCCCGGACTAAATTAGCTGCGTTCGCCGGCGAGAATGCAGGATCAACATAGAGGCCATCGCGTGAAAGATGGTTGTGTTGCTGAGTAACGCTGACCTGTCCGCTTGTGGGATCTATCCCGGACGACCAGAGAACCATGATAAGTGTCGAACAGGAAATTCGAATTTTCATAGCCCACGATGCCGCTGCGTTTTTTGATCCCGGATTCCTTCTAACGCCGCGGTCCGCAGGCCTGTCAAGTATTTCACCGATCTGATTGGTAACAATCGCGTTGTTTTCTGAATACCCGTCGCTTCTGTTTTGCGAGCGACTTGCCGACGAATCGATGCGCCTGGAAAGACGGAAGACGCTTAAATCACCATCGACGCGTTAGTCACTTTTCAACAAGTTGCCAGACCCCATTCCAATCTTTGCCCGGAGAATTTCGCTGCAAAAGTTGAATACGTTCCAGAAAAACCCGGGACGGACCGTCATTCGGATGTATTTGAAGGCATTCTCGGAACATCGCTTCAGCCAAATTCCACTGTTGGGCAAGATACATCTTTCGACCTTGCTCATAACGTTCCCTAACTCGTGCCAATTCGTTGGGTAACTCCCCAGCCGCCGACAACAGTTCAAAAACCCGAGTTGTTTCAGTTTTCCCTTTAACTGAAATCGTGTCGATCTCTCGAGTTTCGAACGACGATTCCACAGCTTGAGCGGTGGTTTCCGCTAACAGGATTTGTGTGGCATAGACCCGATTGGCTCGTTCGAGCCGCGCGGTGAGATTCACTGTATCGCCGATTACAGTGTAACTCCGTGTGTTTTCCGAGCCGATATTGCCAACGACAACCTCACCAGTGCAAATGCCAATGCACAGGTCGATAGCAGGAAGATCGCGACGTAATCCTGTGATGTCCGGTAGCTCGCGACGCAGTTTGTCGAGCGCTTCCAACTGCGCGAGGGCGGAGCGGCATGCCAGGAGAGCATGTTCCTCCGGCTTTACGAATGGCGGACCCCAAAACGCCATGATGGAATCGCCTACGAACTTGTCCACGACGCCGCGATGCTCCTGAACTGCGAGCGCCTGCAAACCAAAGTGCCGGTTCAGAAGTGTCACCATGAGCAACGGCGTTAGACGTTCTGACAAACCGGTAAATCCAACGAGGTCCGCGAACAGCACTGTCATTTCGTGACGGCCGCCCGCGACCGTTTCTGCGCCTTGTTGCGCGAGTACGCGCTCCAGGATCCGCGGATCGATATATTTGCCGAAGGTTTGTTTCATGCGCTCTTTGGAGCGCAACTCTTTTACGAAATAGTTGAAGGCATCAGTCAGTCGACCTACTTCATCATTGGAGTTAACGGGCAGCTCTACGTTGAGATTACCCTGCTGGACGTCCCGCATGGCAATAGCCAACGATCGCACAGGCCTGCTCAGCCGATTTGTGATGAGCGCTGCTACAGCAAGACCCAGCAACACAGTAGACGTTGTTGCAGCGATAGTGAGCCAAAATACACGAAGCTCCCGTTGCTCGGTTGCCTTCGTAGCAACGCCACTCCAGGCTGCCATCGTCGAATTTACTGATTCACGCTGCTTTTGAACGGTGCCCTGAATGTCATTAAGCAAATTTAACTGCTGATTGGCAGTGGCATGCTGACCGGCGAGTTGCGTGTCAAGCACCTCGCGCTGGCGGCTGCTGATGATCTTGTAGGCGGGTTCAATTTGGTCGAGCAGCGTCCTTACCTCTCCCAGGGTCTGACTTCCAGGAGCGTCCTTTGGATACGTTTGAATCAACTGTCGGGCAGCGGAGAACTCCTCTGTGAGTTTGCGAGTGAAAAGCGTGTAATTCGCACTTGCTTCCGCAACAACTTCGCCGTTGGGCTCTGCGGCGTTCAACGCGCCAAACCAGCGTTCAAAAGCCAGGCGCCGTCGAAGGCCATACTCATGAAGCCGTGACAAAGATTGCGTCAACGGCACGTCGAAATCTGCGACAATTGTGAGATCGCGTGTGGTATGGGTTACTTCGTACAGCAAGAAGCAGGCAAGCGCGATAGTCAGCAGCAACAAGATGATGGCCAGGCCAAATATCTTCGCCGCTATAGTTTGCCTGAAGGGCATACGAATCTCGCAAGAATGTGCTCTGCTCAAAAGAGAGGCAAGCCGAACTCAATACCTGCAAACCGACAGGTATAAGTGGCCGGCGCCATGTTGGCGCCTGAAAAATTCATCCTTTGCCGGATGGACAAAGCGCTTAAACTTCCGCCAGCGCAGCCGCCGATGTGGCGAAATGGCAGACGCAACGGACTTAAAAT
>DASREH010000013.1:0-5215 GCA_035652195.1 Candidatus Udaeobacter sp.
TTTACTGCACCGTTCACGACCAGGCTGACGCGATACATACCGGGCGCCAAAGCATTGGAGAGATAATGGCCTCTTCCATCTGTCTTGACCGTTTGGAATAGTTTTTTGCCGTCCCTCGATTCGATTCGAACGTCGGCACCACGTATGGCTTGCCCCTTAGCGTCCTTCACAACGCCTTGAATTGTTGAAGGTCCAGCCCATGCAGTCGCAACGGAAAGAACGAGCCCAATAAAACCGATCTTTAATGATTTAGTAAACATAGTGATTCATTCATTCCTACAGGAAAGAGAGAGCGAAGTTCCCAAAGAATTTGCTGAATGAAGAAAAAAACGAAGTCTATATGAAGACGCTGCTGTAGCCGCGCCTCGTTATGGCGAAGCTACATGGACGCGAAGATTGGCTACAGATTAGAACCGCTTTCTCAAGGCAGGGTTCCAATTACGGCCATCAATGTTTGTCACTTCGTCGGCGTCCTGAACGTGATCACTGACGAACGCTGTATGTCTGACTGTTGGAATCGAAATGTGGATTTCCCTTGTCGTCGACTTCGACCCAAGCACCGCCAATATGGCTACCGGTGCGACCCGGCATCCATACCAGCCGCTTCCCGCCTTTTGCACTGCCAGCCGACTGAGATCCTGATTTGAAATCGAAATTCAGCTGAGTCGGATGATTCGTTTTGGTCTGCGTGTTCAAGATCGACGCCTTGACCGTGCCATTAACAACCAACGTAATCCGGTACACGCCCGGTTGGAGTCCCTGCGAAATGTAACGGCCTTTTGCATCGGTCTTGGCTGTGCCGAACACCTCGCTGCCGTCCCGCGATTCGATCCGAATGTTCGCGTCCTTAATTGGTTCGCCTTTTGCATTTTTGACAAACCCCTCAATCGGCGCAGCTCCCTCCGCTGCAATTTTGTTCGTTCGGAGACTGGCTTCCGATGTACGCGAACGCTCGGTGGTAGCGCCTCCTGTCATGCGAGGCGTCGGGGTCACGTCCGTTGCAGTCTTGTTCGTCCGCACACGCTTTTCCAATTCGCGATCGCGCACACTGGTAGTTAGTCTTGTCTCTGGAGGCGCAGCGATCACATGAGTCTCCTTATAGCCCGAGTCGACACCTCCCGGCGCTATGTGGTCCTGAACCGTCGTTGGACTAAGTGGATTCTGTTGCGGCACGCTAATGCCGCCACTGTTTATTCCAGTCGGGCGAGTTACATCGGTGAAAAGTCGTTCCAGATAGCGGTCGTATACGCCATCGCCATCGCTGGGTGGCTTCGGAGCGGAGACCTGCACGGCAAGTTTGTGCGCCTCATCTTTGGTCGCGCTCGCCTCGCTGAGCGGCAAAACTGCAACGGATCTACCGGCCTGATTAGACTGCGACGCCCGAAAAAATTCAGCGCGGAACACCGAAACCGCAGCGGCGCCTAAAAGGATGCCGGCAGTGGTTGCGCCAACAAGTTTCGGATTACGACGCGACCAACGCCAGACCCGAGTCGGTGCGGACACCGGCCGAGCAACGATTGGACGGCCGACCAGCCAGTGTTCGAGATCGGCTGCCAGATCGCCGGCGGATTTGTAACGTGCACCCGGATCCCGTTCCAGGCATCGTGCGCATATCGTTTCCAAATCTCGATCAAGCGACGGCACCAGCGAGCGGAGTTTCGGCGGTTGCGTCTCAGATGCTTCGCGAATGACTGAAACCGGATTGGAGCCCAGGAATGGTGGACGACCGGAAAGTAAATTGAACAAAACTGCGCCAAGACTGTAAACATCGGCGGCGGGGGTAAAATCTGCCGCTGCTCCGCCTGCCTGCTCGGGGGCAATGAAACCCGCTGTTCCGAATGTAGTCAGGGACCTTGTGAGATCGTTGTTCGCGTCCACCAGTTTTGCCAAACCAAAATCGCTCACCAGTGGCTCATTGCGATCGTCGAGTAGAATATTTCCCGGCTTGAGATCACGATGGAGAACTCCGCGGCTATGGGCGTACTCAACTGCTCGCGCCACTTTCGCCATGAGTTTCACACATTTCGGAGGTTCCTCGCGCAGAGACTCGATGTTTTCGCGCAGACTTCCCTTTTTCGCGAACTTCATGCTGAAAAACGGCAAACCATCCTCACTTTCACTCACTTCATAAATTGGAAGAATGTTCGGGTGATCCAGGCTTGCCACTGCCTGCGCTTCTCGCCGGAAACGCCCGAGCGCTCCGCGGGAATCCGCTCGATAGCTAAGCACGCGCTTTATCGCGACGATTCGCTGGGAATGGCGCTGCTCCGCGCGATAGATTACACCCATGCCGCCACAACCAATCTGCTCGAGTATCTTGTAATTGCCGAGGAACCAACATTTCGGCGGCGTGTCGGCTTCGGCCAGGACACTTTGGTAATCTGCCTGAGACACCTCGCCGCCATCTGAATCGAGCCCCTCGATCAAAAGACAGTTGACACAAAGTCCGGTACTGACCCGTGTCGCTGCGCCGCAGTTCCCGCATTTCGCCGGCTCCTTTGCAGCACCCGGAAGCTGGTTTGACCGTGGATCGGAATGTTCCATCGCCATTAATCAGTCCCTGCGGCAAGCGCCGCACAAAGGTACCGGATTTCGTCCTCCACGTCCGAGGCGTTCTCGACTGTTTGGGAAACTTCAGCCCGCAACAAACTCCTGTAACGCTGGCGCATATTGTGCAGCTGTTTCTTCACGGCACTGTCAGCTAGTCCCAACTCGCCTGATAAATTCGCGTACGACACCTCATCCCGAAGATCTGTAAGATGAGGACTCAATGCCTGAAAAAGCCAGAGCTTGCCTTTGCTCTCACACTCTTCGCGCAGGCGTTGCAGCGCATGTTCCACCACGGTTTTAGCCCAGCTAAGATCGAAGAGGCGTTCCGGTGGCAACGATTCAACCACTTGCTCCGGGCCCAATAGCTCCGATGGCGATTGCACCATCCATTCATCCCACGAAAGGAATTCCACGTCGCCTCCCCGTTTGCGGGCATGAGCCTTCTCTGCGGCATTAATAAGAAAATTTTGGAGCGACCTCAACAAGAGTGAGCGGAAGCGGCCGCGATTTCGATCGGCATGCCGCAGCCAATTGTCTTCAAGTATCGTCACGAAAAAATCCTGCGTCAGGTCCTGCGCGTCCTCGGTTGAGTAACCGCGTCTGCATACAAAGAAAAAAACCGGGCGCCAGTACGTTCGGCAGAGATCGGCAAGCGCATCGCGCGCTTTTTGTTCTTCGCTTTTGTTGGCGGCTGAAGCAATGAGACTCCAGCGGGTGGTTACAAACTCGCGTGGTTCCTTTCCATTTTGCACGCCAGTCCTCCCGTTCACAAGAGAACATTGTGTTTCTCTCTGTTCTACACAAGCGATAAACGATGACCGCAACGGCATTGGTCGGCTTCGCCTGCCGCCAACTCTGCCGCGCGAGTACCGGATGATTCCTCGCGACACGAAACGGTCCGGCGATCTGCCGGCGGAGGGGCTCGAACCCACACGGCCTTGCGGCCACTGGATTTTGAGTCCAGCGCGTCTGCCAGTTCCGCCACGCCGGCGTGTCAGCGGAACATAGGCATTTTGCCCGTGTGGCAAACAGACATTTTCTCAGTTTGGGGACGAGTTGCGAAAACACCGGGTTGAAGTCGCGCAACGAACACAAGCTACAAGTTGCGGTTCCCTGCACTTCAGAGTTGTTCGAGCGACTGCGCAAAAAACAACTTCGACACAGCGTGACGTGGCGAGCAAAAACTGCAGGTAACACTCAGTAGCCGGTCATTCCGAATGAACTTGTCGGCGTGCCAGACACCGTCTGTATCTCTACCAGATTACCGTCGGGTTGAATTTGGAAAGCAACAATTCCAGGAAGTTTCTTCGCCAGAACATAGAGATACTGGTTGTCACTGCTTATAGCTAGATCGATTGGAAAGGCTCGTGTAGGCAGAACGGCGGTCTTGCCATCTGCATTCACAAGCGAAAGGCTGCCATCGCTTGCAATGGCGTAGCCTGATATGCTGTCAGAATTGGTATTGCTCACATAGGCGTATTGCTGCGGGAGTCCCGGATCAGTGGTACAAATCGCCCAGCAAGCTGCCCTACCGAAATCTCTGAGCTGTGCGGTTACGACTTGAAGAACGCCGGCGGAGATCGTGTAAGAAGAGGCCGAACTGCTGTTAACCTCTGAAACGACAAGGTGGCTGGCACCGTCGAAGGAAAACCCGAAAGGACCCGGGCCCGCGGATGTCTGGACGAGTGGCCCGGTCGTGGTGCCGTCGCCGGAGACCGCGTAGGTATCAATCGTTCTCGTGCTCTTCTCGGTTACGGCCACCGTTGTACCATCCGGTGTAAAACTGATTTGAGCGGGACTTGGCCGGGGAACACTGAGCGGTCGGGTGGAATTGGCAATCGCAACCAGCGATCCATCGGTCTCAATACTGAAACCGGTGATGTTTGCCGCGGTTCCCCTCGCGTTCAGGACGTAAAGCAAATTGCCAAATGTGGTCACGCTGTTGGGAAAAATCCCACCAGACGGAACCTTGCCGATGAACGTAAGCCCGACCGGGGTATCCTGGATCGAAAATGCCGTTATATCATTGGTGCCCGCATTCACGGCATACAGGTACCTATGGTCGCTCGTGACAGTGACGCTGCCTTGGGAATTAAGGCCTCCGCGACTGCTGCCCAAGCCTTGAGTATCAAACGCATCGACAAAGGCGAGCTGGCCGTCCGCCCCGCGGTTATACATCAGGACCTTGTTTGCGGCGGCGGAGTTGGCGTTGACGAAAACCGCACCCGCGGGTGGCGGTGGCGTCCCCACAGTCACCGATCCGATCATGCGGCAACAGGAACCATGCGGCGTGCAATAGTAACGGAACGTCCCGGCTGTAGAAAAAGTGTGGCTGAAAACGAACCCGCTATTCTGAACGCCGGAATCCCATAATCCGTCCGGATTCCCAGGGGTTCCAGAGGTTGAGCTGTGACCGTTCGCGGCCCAGCTCCATTGGACCGTGTCTCCGACTTGAATCGTTACGTTCCGTGGATTGAATCTTAGCCCGCCTGCCCCCACTCGTACTTGAACGGTAGCAGCCCTCGAATTCAGCAGCGGAGAGATCGCAGCACAGCAGATCACAAGCGCGAGTTTTATGTGTGGCTTCATATATAATCCTCCTGGCAAAGTAGCTGTTTTGTCGAGTGTGAGCACACCTTGGTAGCTCAGACGTATCGGCCCATCC